>CAZPEW010000248.1:0-4189 GCA_964585695.1 uncultured Lachnospiraceae bacterium | reverse complement strand
TTAAATATCCTAAATCACCTTTTCAATATGCAGTAAAGAAATATGGAACAAGCGCATTTGAAAGAACTATTGTTGGATATACTAGTAGTCAAGAAGAAGCTATTAATAAGTGCAATGAACTAATTAATGGCTTAAATAACTCTTGTCATTTATATAATATAACTACTTTTTATAAAGATATTCCTATTTATCAATTTGATTTAAATAAAAAATTGATAAAAAAATGGGAATCTATATACGAGGTATTTAAATATTATAATTATCCAATAAGTAGATTCTTTGGAGCTGTTGAAGAAAACCAACAATTAGTAAATAGTTATTGGTGTTATTCCAATAATCTACATTATACTATGGATAGTAAACAACTTCAAATGTGGTATTTATATTCTAAAGAAGGCAAACTTGTCAGAGAGTTTTCTAATAAAGAATATCTTATGAAATATTTAAATATTGAAGATATTTATTATGATATAAATAATCAAACTCTTATTCAAGGAAAATATTATGTATCTAATAAATTATTAGATTTATATATTGCAAAGCCTAGAAAACAATGGTCATATAAAACATTTTATGTTTATAAAAAAGATGGTTCTTTTGTAGGAGAATATCATAAAAAAGAAATAATGAGGGTTATTAAACTTCATTCTTGGAATAAAATTGATGATATTTTTAAATTTAACAATGGGTGGTACGAAGATTTTTATATATCTTTAAAACCTATTGATGAACTTCCTGAAAGAATTATCAAAAATACTTCTTTTGACATTTATACAACTTATGGTGATTTTATAGAAAATATAAAAGACGAACAAGAATTAATGGATAAATATGCTATTAAAAAGCATCAAGTTAAAAGAATCAAATTAGGTGATAAGTATTGTAATGATTATATAATTAAATATAATAGTAAATGATATAGTCTAACGGAAACTAATTATATAAAGCGTGTAGAATTTGCTGCAGCACCTTCTGATACTGGTGCAAATGGCAGTGAAATTGTATTTGCTTTTAAGGAAAGATACTATGAAAAGTATGATATATTTAAAATTGAAGGTTCAGAGCAGCAAGTAATCGTTTTATACGAGCCTACTCGCAAAGCAGATGACTATTGGGAAGTAACAGGTCGTCTTATCGACAATGATTACAGTTCTGAATTAGATATAACCGCATGTCAACCCGGTATGACTACCAGATTCCAATCTGTGGCAATGCCAGAACTTCATGAATAGGGTTATACAAAATATTAGAGTAATATATCAAAACATCGTAACTACATTACCACGCATAGGGTAGATGATAGTTATTCAGCCTTATTTGCAGCACATGAGAATACATTTATCTCTATTGCTGAGGGCAAAGATCAGGGACATCTTACTGAAACCATTTATAAGATGAACAAAAAGGAAAAGGATTTGCTTGACAACTTCCTTTACGTTAGAAATAACGGCTTGAATAACAGGTCATTTAAAATTCTTTTAATTGCTGGGAATCTAAACTACTTATTTGTAGCATGACAATCAGCAGCCAAAGTAAGATAACAAGGAACGTCCGATTACTTACAAGGTTCAACGACTATCCGATTTAGGGTAAATAAATTAAATAAAAATTTATTAAAATGGAGAATAATTTTAAATATATTGTATATCAAACAATTAATATTGTAAATAATAAAATTTACATTGGGTACATAAATTAAAAAATGATATTTTTGATGGTTATATAGGAAATGGAGTTAATATAAATTATCCTAGTACCTACATGAATCCAAAATATCTACAGTAAATAAAGTTCTTAGAGGAGTTAATAAAAGTACAAAAGGATATACATTAAAAATTAAAGATATAGTCTAAATTATATAGAAATATATAAAAATTATTGTGTTATTCAATAAATGTAACGTAGATATCAATGGAAAGGCTACAATCGTAGACCCTGATACTGGAAGACCTGGAACATTATAAACGGGTATTATGGAAGTAATTTCATATAAAATATTTATTTAATTGCTGAAAAAACTTAATAAGAAAATCAGCAGTTTAATTATTAACAGAGCCTAATAAGGAAAATTAATAATTAAATTCAACGACTATCCGCAAGGACTACATTAAAAAATTTAATGGAAATAATAAACATATTATGGAAAAATTTATAGTATATTGTACTACTAATATAGTGAATAATAAAATATATATTGGAGTACATAAAACAAAAAAAGAATCTTTTGATGGTTACATAGGAGGTGGTGTTTATATAACATCCCCTCATACATACGAACTTACTAAAACTGTTTTTCAAAGAGCTGTTAAAAAGTATGGACCAAAGAATTTTATTAGAAAAACAATTAAAGAATTTGATTGTGAAGAAGATGCTTATGCTTTAGAAGAAGATATAGTAAATGAAACTTTCTTAAAAAGAAACGATGTATATAACACAGTTATAGGAGGAAGTGGTGGAGGTATTAATGCAAAACCTTGTTATCAATATGATTTACAAGGCAATTATATTGCAGAATTTAAAAATAGGCAAGATGCAGCTAGATTTGTTAATAGAGGATTTACTACTATTAAAAGAGCTATTTCTGATAAAATACCAGCTGCTGAATATTTTTGGTCTGATGAAAAAGTAGATAAATTAGACCTAAATAATTATAAAACTACAACTAATAGAATACCTATATTTCAATATTCATTATCTGGAGAATATGATTGTTGCTACGAGTCTATTGCAGATGCTGCAAGATGTAATAATATTAGTTCTTCTCAAATTTCTAAAGCGGCTAAACTTGGCTATGTTTTAAAAGATAAGTACTATTCTTATGAATTTGAATCAGCTTTTGATAAAGCTAAATTTAATTATTTATATGAAATTCCTATTTATATGTATAATATACAAGGTAATTTTATAAAAAGTTTTATAAATATTAAAGAAGCTAAAAAGGAATTAAAAACTAAATCAGATTTATATAAATATATTAAATTAAATAAAATATTTAAAGACACTTATCAGTTTTCTTTTGAAAAGCTAAAACAGATATCAGATAGAAGCATCAAAAAACCTAGTAAAAGAAAAATAGGACAATATGATTTAAATAATAATTTAATTAAAGAGTATGATACTATTTCAGAGTGTGTAAAATTATTTGGAACTGGAGTTAAACATTGTTTATATGGAAGAAATAAAACATCAAAAGGTTTTATCTATAAATATTTAGATTAATATGAAGATATAGTCTGAACTATATAGTAATATATAGATAACAGATTGATTTATATAGGGGATGGTATTATTCCGCAAGTAGAGCGTTTCGCAAGTAAGTATGCGTTCGCTAAATTAACAGTTAATATCTTTAATACGGTATTAGCAATGATGGTTGAGAAGTCTGACAATCCTACAGGTAATAAATATTTATTTATTTGCAACGAAAGAGCTTTCATGCTCGTAAATCAAGTACTAGGACAGTTCCTAGCAGACTTTAAAACCGATGGTACTTACATGTACTCTAAGCAAGCAAATGGTTATGTAAACGTGGGTGCTACGTTCCAATCTTATGAATTTATGGGCAACCAAGTTTCGTTTAAGGTTGATAGAACGTTCTCTCGTGAATATGGCTTAAATTCTAGGTCACTTGCAGCATAAGCTGCTCGATTAAATTTTCTTAATTGCTGGGAACCTGTTAAATGGCAATCAGCAGCCAAATTTTATATAAGATCTTTTTAGACGTGTATAAAATAGGTTCAACGACTAGCTTGGATAAGCGTAAGTTTTTAAATAAAACTAAAATGGAAAAAAATCTTTAAATAATATGATTTATATAGTATATCAAACAGTTTGTACTGTTAATAATAAAATTTATATTGGTGTTCATAAAACTGCTAATTTAGAATTTGATGGATACATTGGATGTGGAGTCTTTATAAATAATTCTGCTACATATAAACATCCCAAAACACATTTTCAATATGCTGTTAAAAAATATGGTCCTAAAGCATTTATAAGAACAATATTAAAAGTATTTAATAACGAAATAGATGCTTTAGATTTAGAAAGATAGTTAGTAGATGAATTATTTGTTAAAAGGCCAGATACATATAATATGATTCTTGGTGGAGGAAGATTAAACCCTTCTAATACTGAAAATACATATGTATATGATAAAAATGGTAATTTTGTAAAAGAGTTTAATTCT
>CAZPEW010000247.1:0-4201 GCA_964585695.1 uncultured Lachnospiraceae bacterium | reverse complement strand
AGCCTGTACCCGTATGATATTCTTCTGGTGCAGGCCGGTCCGCGGCTTTTTGAGCTTCATAAACGATGTCCGGCAGAGGATCTTTTTGTTAAATTCATTACCGCGCAGGATAAAATCGGCAGGATGACATATCAGAGATCCTGCATCTTCCTTATGCTCAAGGCTTTTTATGAGCTCTGCGGAGGCGGAGACGGCTTTGAGGTTATTGTGGATTACACACTCGGCGGCGGTTTTTACTGCTATCTGAACGTACACGAGAAGCCGACAGAAGAACTGCTTCTCAAGGTGCGCAGCAAGATGCAGGAATATACCGCAGAGAGGATTCCGATTACCAAACGCTCCGTCAGTACGGATGAGGCGATAAGGCTCTTCCGCGACAAGGGGATGCATTCGAAGGAGCATCTTTTCCGCTACCGTATGACAAGCCGTGTCAATGTGTATTCCCTTGGTGGCTTTGAAGACTATTTTTATGGGTATATGGTCAAGGATACCGGATATCTGCGCTGTTTTGATCTGTTCCCCTACGGAGACGGCTTTGTCCTGATGCTGCCGTCCAGGCAACAGCCGGATAAGCTGGAGGAATTCTGGCCGATGGACAAGCTGTATGAGGTACAGCAGGAGTCCTCTGCCTGGGCGAGCCGGATCGGTGTTGCGAATGTCGGCAGCCTGAACGATATGATTGTCCGGGGAGAGACTGACAACCTGATTCTGATGCAGGAAGCCATATTTGAAAAGAATATCGGCAATATTGCAATGCGTATTGCAAAACAGAAAAGGAAAATTGTGATGATAGCCGGACCGTCAAGCTCCGGGAAAACGACTTTTTCCAAACGTCTTTCCATCCAGCTGCAGGCACTCGGACTGCAGCCGCATCCGGTTACCGTGGATAATTATTTTAAAAACCGTTCGGAAGCACCGCGGGATGAAAAGGGCAATTATGACTTTGAATCCATCAAATGCCTGGACGTGGAACAGTTCAACAAGGATATGAATCTCCTGTTAAAAGGAGAGACCATTCAGATTCCGCGCTATAACTTTTTCATCGGTGAGCGTGAATACAAGGGAGATTACATGAAGCTCGGCAGTGAGGATGTCCTTGTTATTGAGGGCATCCACTGTCTGAATGATGAAATGTCCTATGCACTTCCGGAAGAAGCCAAGTTCCGTATTTATATTTCCTCTCTGACCCAGATCAACATTGACGACCATAACCGTGTGCCGACAACGGATGCAAGGCTCCTCCGCAGGATGGTTCGGGACAACCGTACAAGAGGATATTCTGCGGAAAATACCATTATGATGTGGGACAATGTCAGGAGAGGAGAGGAAAAGAATATTTTTCCTTATCAGGAAAAGGCGGATGTCATGGTCAACTCGGCAATGATTTATGAGCTGCCGGTACTGAAGCTTTTTGCGGAACCGCTCCTCTTCCAGATTCCGAGTACGAGCCCTGCCTACCAGGAAGCAAAGCGTCTGCTTAAATTCCTGGATTATTTCCTGCCGATCAGTCCGGAGCTGATTCCAAAGAACTCCATCGTACGGGAATTCATCGGCGGCAGCTGTCTGGATGTGGGATGAGATTTCCTACGGGACCGTACGGTTCTCTGCGGAGTACCGCAGGAGTAGCCATGCCGGCAGAAGTGTTTTGACTTTTGCTTCTTTTTATCTTATAATCAGAATCCGAGTACCGCAGGTGATCGCTGCCGGAAACGCGAGAGCGTCCGGGAGAGGAAAGTCCGGGCTTCACAGAGCAGGATGCCTGATAACGTCAGGTTGAGGTGACTCACAGGACAGTGCAACAGAGATATACCGCCGCCTGGTTCCGTCTTTGACGGTTCTTTGCGGTAAGGGTGCAAAGGCAGTGCAAGAGACTACCGCCTGGCTGGCAACAGACCAGGGCATATGTAAACCCCATCCGAAGCAAGACCAAACAGAAGGCACAGGGCTGCTCGTCCGCCTTCGGGTAGGTTGCTTGAGACTCATGGTGACATGAGCCCTAGATAGATGATCGCCTAATACATAACCCGGCTTACAACGGTACTCAAAAAGGAGTGCTGCCTGATGACTGGTTTCCAGTCGTCAGGCAGCACTCCTTTTCTGTAAGGATTTCTGCAGGCGGTATTTATGGGTTTATCACCCTGTATCAGTATTCCTTTAAATTAAAGTCAAAGAAACGAACAGCGTTATTGTAGGAAATACCCTTGATAATCCGGGCAAGTGCCTTCTTATCATATGGATACTCGCCATTTTCCACCCATTCGCCGATCAGGTTGCAGAGGATACGGCGGAAATAGTCATGTCTTGTATAAGACAGGAAGGAGCGGGAATCTGTCAGCATGCCGTTGAAGTTGCCGAGAGCGGAGAGACTTGCATAGTTGACAAGCTGTGAGGTCATGCCTTCCTTATGATCATTAAACCACCAGGCGGCGCCCTGCGTTACTCTGTTTCTGACAGGTGCTTTTCCGAAGCAGCCGGTGATGGTGTTGATTGTTGTATTGTCGCACGGATTCAGCGAATACAGGATGGTCTTCGGAATTTCATCTGTTGCGGACAGCGCATTCAGGAAGTTGGCGAGCTGATCGGCCGGTGCATAGTTGTCAACAGAATCAAAGCCGGTATCTGCACCGAGTTTGCGGAACATATCCGCATTGTTGTCACGTACACAGCCGAAATGAATCTGGAATACCAGATTTCTTCTGTTGTATTCCTTTGCAAGGAACTGCATTTCCGCAGTACGGTATTTTGCTGCCTCTTCTGCAGTAACCGTGCCGCCGGCCAGACGCTTCCGGAGGATGGCATCAATCTCGTCATCGGCTGCCGGAACATACATCACATAACGGAGAGCATGATCTGTAACGATGCAGCCCATAGACTGGAAGAAATCAAGACGGTTCCTGAGAGCTTCCTTTAACGATGCAAAGTCACTGATTTCAACGCCGGAACGTTCCGCAAGCTTCTCCATGTATGCCGGGAAGGCTTCCTTCTCGATATTGGTAACTTTGTCCGGTCTCCATGCAGGCAGAACCTGTACGTCGAATGTCGGATCATCCTTGATCTTCTGATGCCACTCAAGGGTATCCACAGGATCATCGGTCGTGCAGATCAGTCTGACATTGGACATCCGGATCATATTGCGTACGGAGAGAGATTTATCCTTCAGCTTTGCGGACGTAAGCTGCCATACTTCTTCTGCGGTATCTCCATTGAGATATCCCTGGTAGCCGAAATATTTGCGGAGCTCAAGATGGGACCAGTGATAAAGCGGATTTCCGATCAGCATCGGCATGGTCTCTGCCCACTTCTGGAATTTCTCGCGGTCCGGCTTGTTTCCGGTAATATATTCCTCCGGGACACCGTTGATTCTCATCTGACGCCATTTGTAGTGGTCTCCGCCGAGCCATACCTGGTAAATGTTGTCAAACTGTCTGTCCTCTGCGATTTCCTGCGGATTGATGTGGCAGTGATAATCGAGGATCGGGGCGTCCTTTGCATAATCGTTATAAAGCTCCTTTGCGACATCATTGGAAAGCATGAAGTCTTTGTCCATAAATGGTTTCATTTCTAATACCTCCATATAATATTTTCAAAATCATGAGGCGGCCTTAATCCGACAGTCTCAGATCAGGTTTATAAACGGATGCAGGAGATCTGCTCAGCAGCATACGCATGTAAAAATACCAGACAGGCTGTTTTGCAGGAGACGGAACAGATACTGCAGATTAAACAAAACGGGTAGTGCCGCGCTCCACCATTTTTGCCTTGACAATGGTTTTCTGCGGGAGATCGGAGAAGAGTACATTTCCCTCGGCATCCGTCATCGGATTCAGTACTTTTAAAAGCGTGCGCACGGTCCGGTGGCAGAGCTCCTCGAGACAGGAATCAATGCTGCTCAGCTCCGGGTTTGTGGTTTCTGCCAGAATGGAGTTGTTGAAGCTTACGATACTCAGGTCCTCCGGTACGCGGATTCCGCTGCGGATGGCAAACTTGAGTGCACCGACACCGCTGGTATCGGAGCTTGTGATGATCGCATCAAATGGTTCCTTCCGGTATTCGGCCTCAATCGCAGATGCAATCGGTTCAAAATCCTTTTCACATTTGATGATGCGGAGATCAGAGGCCGGGATGCCGCATTTTTTACAGCCGGATTCAATACCCTCGATTTTGCGGAGACCGGAATAGCTGGCAGAGGAATAAACATAAA
>CAZPEW010000246.1:0-4204 GCA_964585695.1 uncultured Lachnospiraceae bacterium | reverse complement strand
GGTAGACAGGGATCTGTGGGTACGCTCGGATGATAAAGGCGATTATATCCTGAAAGCACACAGTCTCTGGTTTGCATTTGACACTGAGCGGATGCGGCCGGTCAGGATTACGGAGGATCTGATCAAGCCTTTCGGGGAACTGAGGGATTTCCTGATGCTTCCGCAGAGCGACAGAAAAATCATACTGCCGCAGGATATGCAGGAAACCGCACCGGTTACGGTAACTGCGCATATGATTGATTCCAATCATCATATGAACAATGCACAGTATATTGCTGCGGCAGATGAAACACTCGCCATGCTGCAGGACGGCAGGAGACGGTTCCATTCGGGGCGGATCCGTGCGGAATATAAAAAGCCGGCAATGCTGAATGATATTTTGATTCCGTATTACGGCAGAACAGAAAACGGAATGATTGTAAGCCTGCGCGGTACGGACGGCGGGATTTATGCGAATGTTGAGATGACCCGCAATGCTGCGGATGAAAGGAATTAAAATGGAGCTCGGAAAAATTCAGAAACTGAAAATAGCAAGGAAAAAGGATTTCGGCGTTTATCTGACGGATGAAGCGGGAGAGGAATCGGTTCTTCTGCCGGAGAAGCAGGTGCCGAACGGTTCAGAAATCGGCGATGAGCTGGAAGTGTTTCTTTATAATGATTCCAGCGACCGGATGATTGCAACAACCAAAAAACCGATTATGCAGGTCGGAGAAATTGCAAGAGTAGAGGTTATGGATGTGACAAAGATCGGTGCCTTTGTCAATATCGGACTGGAAAAGGATGTGCTGATTCCGCACAGGGAAATACGCTATGAATTAAAAAAAGGTGAGCAGATCGAGGTATATCTTTATGTAGATAAATCAGGGCGTCTGGCTGCAACCATGTACACAAAAAAGCATGAAGAAGCGGAGCATATCAATAGTGCTGAAATTAAGACCTATCATTATGAGCAAAATGCTGATGACGTTCTGCGCATATTGAACGAAAAGTTCGAAGGACACGTCCCGTACACGGATAAAACTGTGGAAGCTGAACAAATTTTGACGGATTTCGGGATGTCAAAGGCCGCTTTTAAGCGGGCAGTTGGCAAATTGCTTAAAGAAGGAAAGATTAAGATAACCAAGACATCCATTTTTTGTATATATTGACAAAGATTTGGCAGGCACTCTGCAGAATGTCTAAATTTAAGCGGCAAATTTCGGATACTTGTTCCCTAGAGAATTTAATTCTGAAAGAGTAGAATGACATCATGTTGAGAAAGGAATCCTACAGCAGGGTCCCGTTGCGATACAGATGCTTATCTACAGTATAAGGAGAATGAAATTATGGCAAGTGTACAGCTTAAGAACGTGGTAAAAAAATATCCGAATGGTTTTGAAGCAGTTAAGGACTTCAGTCTTGACATTGCTGACCAGGAGTTTATCATTTTCGTAGGACCTTCCGGATGCGGAAAGTCAACGACCCTTCGTATGATTGCAGGTCTTGAGGACATTTCCAGCGGAGATCTTTTCATTGACGGAAAGAGAATGAATGATGTAGAGCCTAAGGACAGAGATATCGCAATGGTATTCCAGAACTATGCTCTTTATCCTCATATGACAGTTTATGACAATATGGCTTTCGGACTGAAGCTTCGTAAGGTTCCTAAGGATGAAATCGACAAGCAGGTTCATGAAGCTGCAAGAATCCTTGATCTTGAGCATCTGCTCGACAGAAAGCCGAAGGCTCTGTCAGGCGGCCAGAGACAGCGAGTTGCAATGGGACGTGCAATTGTACGTAAACCAAAGGTATTCCTGATGGATGAGCCGCTGTCAAACCTGGATGCAAAACTTCGTGCACAGATGCGTGTAGAGATTGCAAAGCTCCACAAGAGACTGGAAACTACCATTATCTATGTAACACATGACCAGACTGAGGCTATGACCCTTGGTACCAGAATTGTTGTTCTTAAGGATGGTGTTATTCAGCAGGTTGATACACCGGAGAACCTTTATGATACACCTTGCAACAAGTTCGTTGCAGGATTCATCGGATCTCCGCAGATGAATATGATCGATGCAGAGTGCAAGCAGGCCGGAAATGATGTGACCCTTTCCTTTGCAGGACATACCATTACATTAAACGAGGCCAAGGGCAAGGCTCTTAAGGACGGCGGATATATCGGAAAGACTGTTACACTCGGTATCAGACCTGAGGATATTCATGATGATGAGGAGTCTCTTGCAGCACATGCAAAGACCATTATCACAGCTGAAATCAGAGTATATGAGATGCTTGGTGCTGAGACACTGCTTTACTTTGATCTCGGTGATGCTTCCTGGACAGCAAGAGTTAACCCTAAGACAAAGGCAAGAACCGGAAGTACCGTTAAGTTTGCACTTGATGATGTAAAGATTCATATCTTTGATAAGGATACAGAGAAGACGATTGTTGACTGATCGGATCAGATAAATAATGCCGCAGTGCTTACAGTAAGCACCGCGGCATTTTCTGTTATAATGACATTGCAGGATCGAAAAGGTTGATTTTAAAGGCGGAATCAAGTATATTATTAATATGTTTGTCTCAGAGTGTTTCATACCGTCAGAGACATGTGACAGCCGCAGGCTTTCGCAGAATGGAGTGAAAATGATTTCAAATCAGGTTTTGCAAAGTACGATTGATTCTCTCAAGGGAATTACAAGAGCAGATTTCACGATTTCAGATGTAGATGGCAAGGTTCTTGCAACTACTTTTACGGAGGAAATGGATATCTCCGCCATGGTAACTTCCTTTGCAAATTCTCAGGCAGATTCACAGGCAGCCGGGGGATTTCAGTATTTTAAGATTTTTGATGAGCATCAGCTGGAATATGTCCTGACAACCAAGGGCGATTCTGATGATGTATATATGGTCGGCAAGCTGGCAGCATTCCAGATCCAGACATTGCTGGTTGCCTATAAGGAAAAATTCGACAAAGATAACTTTATCAAGAACCTGCTTCTTGACAATCTGCTTCTTGTAGATATCTACAACAGAGCCAAAAAGCTGCATATTGAGCCGGGTGCAAAGCGTGTGGTTTACATCGTGGAAACAAAGAACGGTGCGGATTCCGGTGCGCTTGATGCTGTAAAAACCTTATTTGCGGCAAAGACAAAGGATTTTGTTACGGCTGTGGATGAAAAGAATGTAATCATTGTAAGAGAAGTAAAGCCGACAGAAACCTATGATGATCTGGAGCATGTTGCGGAAACCGTACTGGATATGCTGAATACAGAGGCAATGATTCAGGCCAAGATTTCCTTCGGCAGCATTGTTTCTGAGATCAAGGATGTTTCCCGCTCATACAAGGAGGCAAAGACAGCGCTCGAGGTCGGCAAGATTTTCTACATTGAGAAGGATATTGTAGGATATACTAACCTTGGTATCGGAAGACTGATCTATCAGCTGCCGATTCCGCTCTGCAAGATGTTTATCAAGGAGATATTCTCGGATATTTCGCCGGATGATTTTGATGAAGAAACCATTGCAACCATTAATAAGTTCTTTGAAAATAATCTGAATGTATCAGAGACTTCCAGGCAGCTTTACATCCACAGAAACACGCTGGTATACAGACTGGATAAGCTGGAGAGATCTACCGGTCTTGATTTAAGGGTGTTCGATGATGCAATTACATTTAAGATTGCACTGATGGTTGTTAAATATAAGAACTACATGGAGAAAATGGACTACTGATGATAGAAATAAAGGACGTTACCAAGGTCTACGAAACGGGAAATACTGCAGTCCGGAATCTTAACCTGTCCATCCGTGACGGAGAATTTATCTTTATTGTTGGTAAAAGCGGCTCCGGTAAATCTACATTGCAGAAGCTTCTTACAAAGGAGCTTGAACCGACGAGCGGGGAAATCGTGGTAAACGATACCCCGCTCAAAGCTTTGCGCCGGCGGGATATCCCAAGGTACAGGAGAAGACTGGGAGTGGTGTTTCAGGATTTCCGTCTTTTGCAGGACAGAACGGTTTATGAGAATGTTGCATTTGCCCAGCTGATTGTCGGTGCCGGTGCAAAGGAAACCAGAGAGCATGTATCCGAGGTACTGCGTCTGACAGGGCTGTCCTCAAAATATAAATTTTACCCGCGTCAGCTGTCCGGCGGCGAGCAGCAGAGGGTGGCGATTGCCAGAGCGCTGGTTAATAAACCGGAAGTGCTCCTTGCAGATGA
>CAZPEW010000245.1:0-4219 GCA_964585695.1 uncultured Lachnospiraceae bacterium | reverse complement strand
TATGGAAAGAACAAGCACAATGATCGCGGAAACCGAAGCTCTGAGTTCCTGCGGATGAAGCAGCTTGTCAACCGAATTGCGGAAAGCCTCAAAGCCTACCTGTATGACCAGAAATGCAACAATACAGGCGGCAATGTATTCAATTCTGCCATGTCCGAACGGATGATCCTCATCCGCCTGCTTGCCCGCAAGACGGCTGCCGATCAGCGACACGATCGAGCTGCCCGCATCGGAAAGGTTGTTAAAGGCATCTGCCATAATGGAAACGGAATTTGCAAGAATACCAATAACGATTTTGAGCGCAAAAAGGAGCAGGTTACAGCACATACCTGTAAAACCTGCTCTTTCCGCTATTTTTGTCCGATCGATTGTTCCGTTCATATGATCCACGCTTTCCTGATGTAATCTGTGCATTTTATCGCAGATCCCACCGGATTGCAACAGATTTTTATTCCGGGGAAAATCCTGCAGTGCAGCCTTACGGCATGTTTTCCGGATCTGCTGCCCCGCAGACGCTCCCGCCTCTCAGTCAAGCTGTGATGTACAGTGCGGGCAGCGTGTTGCATCTACCGGAATCTCAGACTTGCAGTAAGGACATATTCTGGTTTTCTTGACTTCCGGTGCCGGCTCTTTTGGTGTCCGCAGACGGTTGATCTGCTTTACAAAGATAAAAACGACCAGAGCCATTACAAGGAACTGGATCAGCTGCGTAATAAATGCACCATAACCAAAAACAGCGCCCTGCTTTACCGCCTCGGAATACACTTTGGTAGTCTGTCCTGCAAGCGGGATAAACATGTTGGCAAAATCTATCTTTCCGGTAATCAGTGAGATCAGCGGCATGACAAGCTCCTGTACAACTGAGTTTACCAGTGCCGTAAACGCCGAACCGATAATCATGCCGACAGCCAGATCAATCATATTGCCCTTAATTGCAAATTCCTTAAATTCCTTCATGAAACTTTTCATCGCATTAGTCCTTATAGGTTTCCTTCAGCCTTGTGAGCGCTCTTGCGAGCGATCCCTGTGCAATTTTATACTCCTCGATGGACTTTTTCTGCCTGAGCTGCTCTTTTGCCCGCTCTGCGGCAGCCTCTGCTCTGGCACGGTCAATATCCTCCGGCTTCTCGCAGGTATCCACCAGAATACGGCAGCGGTTATGGACAAACTGCGCCACTCCCTCACTGATAACTGCTCTGTGCCATACACCGTCATCATGCTGCACACGAAGCACGCCGACATCTACAGCTTCTGTTACATCTTCATGGAAAGCCATGAATTCAACTTCACCATCAATGGTTGGAAATATAACCGCATTCACCTTACCCTTAAAATATACCCCATTTGATGCAATGATTTCAACATAAAAAGTATTCATTACAACGTCTTCGCTTTCTCGACGACATCGTCAATTGTTCCGACATTAAAGAATGCAGCTTCCGGATACTGATCCGCATCGCCTCCGATGATTGCCTGGAAACCGCGGATGGTTTCCTTAAGAGGTACATACTTTCCGGGAATACCGGTAAAGTTCTCTGCAACATGGAACGGCTGCGACAGGAATCTCTGGATCTTTCTGGCACGGTAGACTGTCTGTCTGTCATCCTCAGAAAGCTCCTCCATACCGAGAATTGCAATGATATCCTGCAGTTCCTTGTACTTCTGAAGCATCTGCTGGATCCTGAGCGCCGTATCATAATGCTCCCTGCCCACAACGGAAGCCTCCAGAATACGTGAGGAGGACTCCAGCGGATCCACAGCAGGATAAATACCCTGTTCTACAATCTTTCTTGACAGTACCGTTGTCGCATCCAGATGTGCGAATGTTGTGGCCGGTGCCGGATCCGTAAGATCATCCGCCGGCACATATACTGCCTGTACGGAAGTAACAGAACCGTTTTTGGTAGATGCGATTCTCTCCTGCAGTTCACCCATATCATTGGCAAGCGTCGGCTGATAGCCTACAGCAGACGGCATACGTCCGAGCATAGCGGAAACCTCGCTGCCAGCCTGTACAAAACGGAAAATATTATCAATGAAAAGCAGAACGTCTTTATGCTCCTTGTCACGGAAATACTCCGCCATGGTCAGTCCTGTCTCGGCCACTCTCATTCTGGCTCCAGGCGGTTCATTCATCTGTCCGAATACCAGTGCTGTCTTTTCCAGAACACCGGAAGCCTTCATTTCTGTCCAGAGGTCATTTCCCTCTCTGGACCGCTCTCCGACACCGGTAAAAATGGAATATCCGCCGTGCTCTGTTGCGATATTGGTGATCAGTTCCTGAATCAGAACCGTCTTGCCTACACCTGCACCACCGAAAAGACCGATCTTGCCGCCTTTTGCATACGGCGCCAGCATATCAATTACCTTAATGCCTGTTTCCAGAACCTCCTGTACCGGAGACTGGTCCTCAAACTTAGGCGGCTCTCTGTGGATAGACCATTTTTCCTTTGTTTCCACCGGTGCGCCTTTATCAATCGCATCGCCGAAAACATTGAACAGTCTCCCCAGGGTTTCCTTGCCGACCGGAACACTGATCGGCCCTCCTGTTGAAAGAACAGGCATGTCTCTGCGGAGTCCCTCACTGGCATTCAGCATGATGCATCTTACAACACCATCACCGATATGCTGTGAAACCTCCATGATGCTCTTGCCGTCGTTGTCGACCACAAGCGCATCCTTGATATAGGGAAGATTGTTTTTGTCTTCAAACTCGACATCGACAACCGGTCCCATTACCTGTATGATTTTTCCTTTATTCATAAGTTTCCAAGCCTTTCTCAAGCTTAACTTCAGGATTTCCTGAGCGCACGCGCGCCGCTGCAGACCTCTGTGATTTCCTGCGTAATCATTGCCTGACGCACCCGGTTGTACTGGATGCCGAGGTCATGCAGGATGCTGTTGGCACTCTTGTTTGCTGCCTGCATCGCCATCATTCGCGCATTCTGCTCTGAGCAGAAAGATTCTACCAGTGCACTGTAAATATAACCGTTTGTACAGCTTGGCACGATTGCATTGATTACAGCATCCGGCGAAGGCTGCAAATGCCAGACCTCACGCTCTATATCCAGCGGTATCTCGACATTCGGCTTAAACGGTTCAAACGGAAGAAGCTTCTGCATTACAGGCTGCGTCGTCATACTGTTCACCATGATCGTGTAGACGATGTACAGCTCGTGGATCTCTCCTTTTGTAAAAAGTTCTAGCATTTTATAGGAGATCATACGCGAGCGGTGCAGCGAAGGATTCTGTGCCGTATAATGGAACTGCTCATCCACCGGAATATGCCTGTTCTCAAAATACTGACGTCCCAGCTCACCCACTACAAAAAGCTTGGTGTTTTTATGCTTTTTAAGCTCGCCCTCTGTCAGTTTCAGAACATTATGATTATAAGCACCGGCCAGACCCTTGTCGGCAGTGATCACGAGATATGCGACCGTTTTCTCCTCTTCCGGTATTTCCGAGAAACTGCGGAAATACGGATTGGAAATATTCGGGAGATGTCTCTGGATACGGTTCACCATATTCTGCATTCTTATAAAATACGGTTCGTTCTGGTCCAGGGACTTCCGCGCTTTTTTCAGCTTCGTCGAGGAGATCAGGTACATCGCATTGGTAATCTTCTGCGTTTCCTTTATGCTGTTGATTCTGTCTTTAATTTCCTTTGTATTGGCCATCCGACTTAAATTCCTCTACTGCATGAATGATTCTGTCTTTGATATCTCCCTCGAGCGTCTTATGATCTGCAAGCTCTGCCATGATATCCTGATGCTTCTCATGCATGAATGCAAGAAGTGCACTCTGGAAGTCTTTCACCCTGGCGGTGTCAACATCCAGCATCATTCTGTTATTTGCCGCTACCAGTGTAACAACCTGCTCCGCCATGGAAAGCGGATTTTCCAGCGGCTGCTTCAGAACTTCCATCAAAGCCTTTCCGTGCTGAAGCATATCCTTGGTTGTCTGATCCAGATCCGATGAGAACTGTGTAAATACAGCCATTTCACGATACTGGGCAAGGTCGATTCTGACAGATCCGGCCGCCTTTTTCATTGCCTTCGTCTGCGCTGCGCCGCCTACACGGGATACAGAAAGTCCGACATTGACTGCCGGTCTCTGACCCTCAAAGAAAAGGTCGCTTTCCAGGAAAATCTGACCGTCGGTAATGGAGATCACATTGGTCGGAATATAGGCAGATACATCGCCTGCCTGCGTTTCAATG
>CAZPEW010000244.1:0-4240 GCA_964585695.1 uncultured Lachnospiraceae bacterium | reverse complement strand
GACCCTTGAGAATGCAGAAGAGGGCGCCAAGGCCATGGATATCTTTAAGCCGGACTGCATCCTTGCATTCGGCGGCGGTTCTGCAATGGACGCAGGCAAGATCATGTGGGTTCTCTATGAGCATCCGGATGTAAAGTTTGCAGACATGGCAATGCGTTATATCGATATCCGCAAGAAGGTTTACCAGTTCCCGCATATGGGAGACAAGGCTCTGTTCATCGCAGTTCCTACTTCCTCCGGTACAGGCTCCGAGGTTACCCCGTTTGCCGTTATCACAGACCAGAGGACCGGAACCAAGTATCCGATCACAGATTACGAGCTGCTTCCGAACATGGCAATCGTAGATACAGACAATATGATGTCACAGCCGAGAGGACTTACAGCTGCTTCCGGCGTGGATGTACTGGTTCATTCCCTGGAGGCTTATGCTTCCATGATGGCTACACCGTATACAGATGGTCTTGCACTGCAGGCAATGAAGAGAGTATTTGAGTATCTCCCGACTGCATACAACGAGCCGACCAATGTTGAGGCAAGAAACGAGATGGCGAATGCTTCCTGCATGGCAGGTATGGCTTTTGCAAATGCATTCCTCGGTATCTGCCACTCCATGGCACACAAGCTGGGCGCTTATCACCACATCCCGCACGGACTTGCAAATGCACTGCTGCTGACAGAAGTTATCCGCTACAATGCAACAGAGCATCCGGAGAAGATGGGTACATTCCCGCAGTATGAGTATCCGCACACACTCAGGAGATATGCTGAATGTGCACGCTTCTGCGGAATCAATGAAAAGGATGATGCAAAGGCCGTTGACAAGTTCTGCGAGAAGATCACAGAGCTCAAGAGAGCTGTCGGCGTAAAGGAAACCATTGCAGACTTCGGTATAACAGAGGAGAACTTCTTAAAGACTCTCGATGAGATGTCTGTGAATGCATTCGATGACCAGTGTACGGGTGCCAACCCTCGTTATCCGCTGATTTCAGATCTGAAGGAAATGTACAAGCTTGCATTCTACGGAAAGAAATATGAGAAGAATGACAAGACACCGGCAGAGATCCTTGACTGCTTAAAAGAATATACAAAGTAATAAAATAATGAAATAAGGTTACAGAGCAGCCCGGCACGATGTGCCAGGCTGCTTTTGGTTTAAAGCAGGCTGCAGGCGGACATATTGACAGGACTGCACGGATAGTGTACACTAACCAATGAAGTTATATATAACTAACTTACAACCTGCAATGGAGGAAAACATATGATACAGTGGCTGATAGAAAATCTGGCAACGATACTGGTTTCGGCTGTCCTAATTCTTCTGGTTCTGGCAGTTGTCCGGAGAATGATGAAGAACAAGGCTGAAGGGAGATCATCCTGCGGCTGCGGGTGCGGAGGCTGTGCCATGCGCGGGTCCTGCCACAGGAAACAGGTGCAGCCATAGTCAGTTCCGGAGGAACCGGGACTGTCCTGGAATCCAAAAACAGTTAACCATATATTAAAATCGAGTTGACAGGAGAGAGCATTGGTGCTATTCTGCGGAGAGTAAACTATTTATCTGAAAGAGGTTAACCAATGAATCATTCTGGAAAGACAACTGCCATTACACGCACGGCACTTTGTGCCGCACTGATCTGCATTCTTGCACCGGTTTCTGTTCCGCTTCCGGGAGGCGTACCGGTTTCACTTGCAACATTCGCGGTAATTTTTGCAGGCGGTCTCCTCGGCGCAAAGCGCGGGACGCTCGCCGTGCTGATCTATCTCCTGCTGGGAGCCTTCGGACTGCCTGTATTTGCCGGCTACAGCGGCGGGCTTGGATCTTTTGTGACGCCGTCGGCCGGCTATCTGATCGGCTATCTTTTTCTTGCGGGACTGACCGGCTTTGTTTCCGGGAAATACCGCGGTGGAAATAAAAAGACCGGTCTGATCATCGGCATGCTGCTGGGAGAACTTGTCATGTATGTATTCGGAACTTCCTGGTTTATTGTATACATGAACGCAAAGGGGACGGCAATGGGACTCGCAGCGGCACTCGGTATGTGTATTGTTCCGTTTATCCCGGGCGATCTTATAAAAATGTTTGCTGCCTATCTCCTGATTCCGCAGGTCGGGCGGGCACTCAAGGCTGCCGGCGCAGCGCCGGTACAGGCATAAGGCGCGCGCATGGACAGCATTCGCCTGCGTCCGCATCATGGTCTTTGCCTGCTGAATTTCATCGGGAAGGGCTATGGGGATGCTTTTACAGAAAACATGCAGAGGATGAAGGAACGGCTGACAGCGCACCCGGAAACCATCATCCGGATTGCAGAGGGAAGCGATGATCTCTGCAGCTGCTGCCCGCACAGGATTAAGGCGCACTGCGACTCGGAAAAGCCGCCGGTGTTTGATGCGCGGGTGCTGGAGGCAGCTGGAATCCGGACGGATATGCAGCTTACGTGGGCGGAGCTCAGCAGAATTATGGAGCCGGTCAGAGCGCATCGGCTTGCGGAGATCTGCGGTAACTGCTCCTGGTTTTCCGTATGCAGCAGTCTGACATGAATTTTTGTTATGCCTGCAATTTTTTCTTGTAGCTGTAATAACACTGTGCTATATTAAAAAACGTTATTAGAATATATTTCGGAGTCACCGGCGGCGCCCCTTTATGATGCGGGAGGATGCGGCTGTCCTCCAGGTATATCAATCACAAAGACGGTTTCCAAAGGAGGAAATAAAAATGTCTTACGTTGATGAAGTATTCGCACAGCTTCAGAAGAAGCACCCAAATGAGCCGGAGTTTCTGGAAGCAGCCAAGGAAGTACTGGATTCCATCGCTCCTGTAGCGGCAAAGAATGAGGAAGTTTACAGAAAGAATGTACTTCTTGAAAGACTTGTAGAGCCAGAGAGAATTATTACTTTTAAGGTTCCATGGACAGATGACAAGGGCGTAAATCACGTAAACCTTGGGTACAGAGTGCAGTTTAATTCTGCAATCGGACCGTATAAGGGAGGTCTCCGCTTCCATCCGTCAGTAAATCAGTCAATTCTTAAGTTCCTCGGCTTTGAGCAGATTTTCAAGAACTCTCTGACCGGTCTCCCGATCGGCGGCGGCAAGGGCGGTTCTGATTTTGACCCGCACGGCAAGTCCGATGCTGAGGTTATGCGTTTCTGCCAGAGCTTTATGACAGAGCTTTATAAATATATCGGTAAGGATGAGGATGTTCCTGCCGGTGATATCGGTGTCGGCGGCAGAGAGGTTGCCTATCTTTTTGGACAGTACAAGAGAATCACAAATCTGTATGAGGGCGTTCTGACAGGAAAGGGCCTTACATTCGGCGGCTCTCTTGCAAGAACAGAAGCAACCGGCTACGGACTTGTTTATATTACAAATGAGATGGTAAAGGGTGCCGGCAAGGAACTTGCAGGCAAGACTGTAGTTGTTTCCGGCGCAGGAAACGTTGCACAGTATGCAATCCAGAAGGCCGAGGCACTTGGTGCAAAGGTTGTTACCTGCTCTGATTCCGACGGATATATCTATGATCCGGACGGCATCAAGCTGGACGTCGTATTTGACATCAAGCAGGGACACCGCGGAAGAATCAAGGAATATGCGGACCGGGTTCCTTCAGCAAAGTATGTTGCAGGCAAAAAGCCATGGGAAGTTAAGTGCGATATTGCTCTTCCTTGCTCAACACAGAACGAGATCAACGGCGAGGCAGCAAAGCTCCTTATTGCGAACGGCTGCTGGTGTGTGGCAGAGGGCGCCAATATGCCGAGTGATGCAGAGGCAATCGAGGCCTACAGAGCAGCAAAGATCCTGTTTATGCCGGGCAAGGCTGCGAATGCAGGCGGCGTAGCTGTTTCTGCACTGGAGATGTCCCAGAACTCCGAGAGACTTTCCTGGACGTTTGAGGAAGTTGATGAGAAGCTTCATGACATCATGGTTAATATTTACAGAAAGGTTTCCACCGCAGCAAAGAAGTACGGCTATGAGAATGACTTTGTAGTCGGTGCCAACATCGCCGGATTTGAGAAGGTTGCAGAGGCTATGCTCGCACAGGGTCTGGTTTAATTTATTCCGGCTCCAGGATTTAACGGGACAGAACATTCGGAAGAGTGTTCTGTCTTTTTTATGTGACAGTTAAAGTCATCATACATACCGTTCAAGGTGTTTTGATTTACAAAAAAAAGCGGACGCGATATGGAGGAGGAGTCCGCAGATCTTTCCTACTATGCGGAACAGACAGGAAAAAGGCTGGAGTTTTCG
>CAZPEW010000243.1:296-4248 GCA_964585695.1 uncultured Lachnospiraceae bacterium | reverse complement strand
GGAAAACAGCGGCATCAAAGCCGATGCCGGAACTGACCACAAAACGCCGGTTGCCGTTTATGCAGCTCAGTACGCCGTAATCAAGACGGGTTTCCTCGTCACAGGTAAACAGCCGGTCAAGCTGCCGGCTGAGCGTGTATCGTTTTTTAAAGCATCGTGCAAAATCATTATTGATACTGGTCGGAATAAACGCAATCGAAATAAGATCGTTATCCAGACAGATGCCGTCTACGACCTCATTTAAAGTTCCGTCACCGCCGATTACAGTAATGACCCGGTTCTCGGTGCATTTTTCTGTCAGCTGCCGGGCATAATCTCTTGCGTCACCGTTCTTTTCCGTGATAAATGATTCATAAGCCAGAGAACGGTTTTTACGGAGCAGATATTTATTGACTTTCTGCCATATTTTAAGACCTTTGCCATCACTGGCGTGCGGGTTGATTATAAAGTAGTACATGCGCCCTCCATATATACTGGGAATTATAGCATGCTTCTTCTTTGTAAAATCTAAAAAGACTATAAAAATCACAATTCGGACACATTCCTCAGATATGATACGGACATAGTAAAAAACGAAAGCTCTGCAGGAAAGCGCCGGAAACGGCAGTGTCCGCAGGTTTAAGAGGAGGAGAATATATGAATCACATTGCTAAGGTCGTCGTCAGCGCTCTTTTATTCGGATGCATTGCCGGCGCATCCATGGTAGGCGTCAATGTGGCCGCACAGAGAGCAGGACTTATTGTTCATGAGACCCAGGCAGCGCAGAACAATACAGCAGCTCCGGCTGCACCGGAGACATCGGCAGCAGATCAGGAAACACAGTCCGGCGGTACTGCCCAGACAGCGGGTACAGGAAAGACTGTTTCCGAGATTTCCAAGGAGGCTATGCCGTCTGTTGTTGCGATAACCAATATGATGAAATACCAGCAGAACGGGTATTCCATTTTCGGAGGCTATCAGTCGCAGGAAACAGAGGTACCGGCGAGCGGTTCCGGTATTATTGTCGGAAAGACAGATACAGAGCTTCTGATCGTTACAAATAATCATGTGGTTACGGATTCCACATCTCTCTCGGTAACCTTTACAGACGCAAAATCTGTCAATGCCGCAATCAAGGGTACAGATGCGAATGCAGATCTTGCAGTTATTGCGGTTAATCTGAAGGATATACCGACAGATACACTGAACCAGATCAAGGTTGCCACACTGGGAAATTCTGATGATGTACAGGTAGGAGACCAGGTTGTGGCGATCGGCAATGCGCTTGGTTATGGCCAGTCTGTAACTACCGGCATTATTTCTGCCAAGGACAGGGATGTTGAAACAAGCGAGGGAACAGAATCCGGTCTTATGCAGACAGATGCTGCAATCAATCCGGGCAATTCCGGCGGTGCACTTCTGAATATGCAGGGTGAGGTTATCGGTATCAATGTTGCAAAATATTCTTCTACAGATGTAGAGGGTATGGGATACTCCATACCGAGTGCAAAAGCGCAGAATGTCATTGACAATCTGTCTTCTCTTACAACAAGGGCGGAGGTGCCGCAGAGCGAGAGAGGCTACCTTGGCATTCAGGTAAAGAATATTGATAAGAATACAGCTGCCAGCTTCGGTATGCCGCAGGGCGTGTTTATCTATAAATTCACAGACGGTTCCACCGCGCAGAATTCCGGTCTCCAGGAAAAGGATATTATAACGGCGCTGGACGGTCAGGGTGTTTCCAGCTATGATGATCTGCAGTCACTGCTCTCGAGATACAGGGCAGGAGAAACGGTTACGGTTACGGTTCAGCGTCCGAATGGCAGCAAGTATGACCAGGTGGATGTAAAGGTAACGCTCGGAACCAATCCGGAAACTGCTTCCGGCAGTACCGGCAGCCAGCAGAACGGCCAGAACAGTCAGGGCGGCCAGAATGCGCCGGATCAGAACGGCCAGAACGGTCAGAACGGCCAGACAACACCGCCGGATCAGAACGGTCAGACTACACAGCCGGATCAGAGTGGTCAGAGCGGCCAGCAGGGTCAGAACGGTGATCAGAATGAGGAACTCTGGAAGGAATTCCAGCAGTTCTTCCAGCAGTATCAGAGATAATAAATGAATAAAGCCGGCATCAGATCAGATTTCGCGGGTCTGATGCCGGTTTTTGTATCTGGTACAATGATTGACTTAAATCAGTTAAACTAGTAAACTGTGAATGATTGCAGCTGATATCAAGGCAAATGCTTTTATGAGGTGAATGATGAAAATTTTCAATACCATGTCCAGAACAAAGGAAGAATTCGTACCGATCGAACCAGGCAGGATCCGTATGTATGTCTGCGGGCCTACGGTCTACAACCTGATCCATATCGGAAATGCACGTCCGATGATTGTGTTTGATACCTTCCGCCGGTTTATGGAGTACAAGGGTTATAAGGTGACATATGTTTCCAACTATACAGATGTAGATGACAAGATTATCCGGAAGGCAGTTGAGGAGGGCAGCGACTGCAGAACAATTACAGAACGCTATATCAGGGAAGTTGAAAAAGATATGGCAGATCTGAATATCGAGCCGGCTTCAGCGCATCCCAAAGCAACAGAGGAAATTCCGGGTATGATTGAACTGATCCGGGAGCTCATTGCCGGCGGACATGCCTATGAAGCTGCGGACGGAACCGTATATTATGATACAGGCAGTTTCAAGGATTACGGAAAGCTGTCCCACAAAAATATTGATGAGCTGATGACCGGACTCCGTGAGCTTAAAGTATCCGGTGAGGAAGGCAAGAGAAATTCAACGGATTTTGTTCTCTGGAAGCCCAAAAAGGAAGGCGAGCCGTACTGGCACACGGAATGGTGTGACGGAAGACCGGGCTGGCATACCGAGTGCTGTGTAATGGCACCAAAGTACTGCGGCGGACGCCTGGATATCCATGCAGGCGGCGAGGATCTGATTTTCCCGCATCACGAGAATGAAATTGCCCAGTATGAAGCCGCACATCATGAGAAATTTGCGGATTACTGGATGCACAATGCTTTTATCAATATCAATAACAAAAAAATGTCCAAGTCTCTCGGCAATTTCTTTACCGTCAGGGACATTACCGCGCTTTACGATCCGATGGTGCTGCGTTTTTACATGCTCTCGGCGCATTACCGGAATCCGCTAAACTTCTCACGGGAACTGATGGATGCTGCCAAAACAAGTCTGGACCGCATTTACACAGCAATAGAACGGCTCCGTGATCTGTCCGGGAAAGCTGCAGGAGATACATTCAGCGATGCGGAACTGCAGGATCAGAAGCTTGTGGATGCCCAGCAGCAGGTGTTTGACGAGAAGATGGAGGATGATCTCAATACGGCGGATGCAATAACCGCTGTCTTTGAGCTTGTACGTATCGCGAATGTTACTGTTTCCGGGAATTCCACAAGAGCTTCTACGGATTATGTGCGGGAAAAGCTCCTGACACTGACCGGTGTCCTGGGAATCCGTACGGACAAAAAAGAAGAAAATCTTGATGCCGCGGTTGAGAAGCTGATTGCAGAGAGACAGCAGGCAAGGAAAGACAGGGATTTCGGAAAGGCTGATGAAATCAGAGATAAGCTGCTTTCCATGGGAATTGTTCTGAAAGACACGAGAGAGGGCGTCAAGTGGACGAGAGCCTGAAGCGGACCGGTTTATATAAAGAAAGGCTGGATCTGAAGCCGGTGGACGTACAGACAGCTTCTCCGCTGGTTCTTGCGTATATCGGAGACTGTGTGTATGACCTTGCTGCAAGAGAATATGTCATGCAGCATTTTCCGGGAAATATCAACCGGATGAATCAGAAAAAAACCACGCTCGTCTGTGCGCATGCGCAGTCGGAAATCATGGGCTATCTGATTGCGCGGGATTTTTTTACGGATGAGGAAATGTCACTTTACCGGAGAGGCAGAAACCAGAAATCAGAAACACATTCCAAAAACTCTT
>CAZPEW010000243.1:0-286 GCA_964585695.1 uncultured Lachnospiraceae bacterium | reverse complement strand
GAAGCACTGGTCGGCTATCTTTATCTGAAGGAGGACTACGAGCGGATGACCATGCTGATTTCAGAGGGTATACGCCATCTTGCTGCAGATCCAGACAGTGTGCAGGAACCGGAAACCAATCATACAAAAGAAAGCGAATGACATGAGAGATGAAGCATTTACACTGATCGGCAGAAATCCTGTACTGGAAGCTTACCGTGCAGATCAGCCGGTGGACAGACTTTTTATACAGGACGGTCTTAAGGACGGACCGATCAGTACAATTCTGCGTGAAGCAAAGAAGCAT
>CAZPEW010000242.1:0-4257 GCA_964585695.1 uncultured Lachnospiraceae bacterium | reverse complement strand
CTGTACATCAAATTGATAGAACATGTGTACGTTTACCCGCAGATCCCCGCGCGCTGCCACCAGTACGGAAACGCCATCAAACGTAAACAAAACCCCATTGGACAGAAGGTTGAAAAAGATCTGCTGTATGCGCATGTTGTCCAGCATAACCGGATGTTCAGCCGAATCCGGCAGCTGAACGAAATTAAACTGCAGCTTTTTCTGATCCAGCTGTGCCTGCATGGAAATCAGGACATCGCGGAGACACTGCGTAATGGTGCCGGGCGCAAGGTGGAATTCCACACGGTTGCTCTCGATTCTGGACATGTCCAGGATATCGTTGATCAGTCCCAGGAGATACTGTCCGGAGGAGGAAATCTTTTCCAGATAGTCTTTTACGGCTTCCTTTTTGTCGATTTCATCCAGGGCAAGGCTCGACATGCCGAGGATCGCATTCATCGGCGTACGGATATCGTGGCTCATCCGGGAGAGAAAGGCGCTCTTCGCTTCATTCGCCCTTTTTGCCTCATCCAGTGCTTTTTCCAGCTGTTCATTCTGCAGGCGGTAGCTTTCTGTATCGTCGGCAAGAAAGACAATTCTTGCGGGGATTCCGTTCCAGCTGATCCGGCGTCCGTTCATGTTGAGATGGCGTCCGCTCCTTTTTGTGATGATCTGTCTGGAGGTGTAGCTGTTTCCGGAGAGGTTCTCGCCGCGGTAGACCATCCACGGGCAGTCCTCCGGACTGCCGGCTTCCTCGAGCAGTACCGCAGCCGCGTTATTGACATAGAGAAGCTCATCGGTTTTATCGTCATTCACCGCAATTGCGGAGAAGGAATCATCCAGGACGGTCTGATACATTTTCTCACGGACGCTGGTCGGTGTGATGATTGCCTGATAGACCGGCTTGTTTCCCTCCCGCCGGAGGAGAATGGCATGTGCCTGTACCCAGATGATTTTTTCTTTCCGGCCGACCAGACGGAAGGTCATTTCGGCCGTGGCCTCATTCTCGGAGGACTGGTAAAGGATCTTGGAGATACGGGCTCTGTCAGCCTCGTAAATGAGACAGTCCAGCCCCTCCCGGAGGATGCGCAGGCGGTCATCCTCGCCCCAGGCTCCCAGCGCAGACAGCTTCTTGCTGTGATACAGGAGCTCCATGCGGCTGCCGATCCGGAAAATCACGACACCGCCCGGAATATTGTTGACCATGGATTCAATGGCATTCCGCTGGATCGCAGTATCACGCAGCTCCAGCAGGTTGGAAATCCGGAGACGGACAACATTCGCGTTGAAAGGCCGGCGGAGGAATTCATTTGCGCCATAGGAAAGGAGCTGCTCCTCGTCCATGCTGTCGGACTGCGCAAGGATAATGACCGGAATGGAGGCCAGCACGATATTGCTTTTGAGAGAAGCCATGAAGCGGAAGTCGTTGCCGGAAACGATGTCCTCATCTACAAGCACGGCACCGATGCTGTCCTGCTCCTTGTTCAGGATGGAGCGGATCTCCTGCTCGCTGCCGGCCTCGATCACGGCGCAGACCGGTGTCAGTATCTGCTTCAGTTCCTCACGGACAGCGGCATCAAAAGAAGCAACGATCAGTTTGTCCTGGCCGTTTGCATCTGCCGGAAAATACTGCATGCTTCTGCGGACGTCCTCCTGGACAACGTGATAGCCGGAATCGGTGAACATGGCCTGGATGACCTTCTCGCCATCGGACATCTCAGATATGCGCATGGTGCCCATCATATAGGCCAGCGTGCCGTCCTTGCGCATGATGCGGTGCCCGAAATTGACAGTCTGCCTGCTGCTGATGCAGCGCCGGATGAAACCGCGGAAAATCTCGCGGTCATACGGATACACCGGCTGCATCTCACCGGAGGCAAGCGCGGCAGCAAATTCTGTCCGGTCCTCATAACCGTACAGCTGGGCGCAGGTCGTATTGAACTGCAGAACTTCAGCGTTTTCCTCTACCGAATAGCGCAGTATGCCGCACAAAACACTGTCAAAAAGATCCCGTTCCGTCTGAGTCATCTGAAATTCTTTTATCATGATTTTTACGATCCTTGTAGTGGAATAGAATACCGTTCATTATTTTATTATTATAATAGAATTATTAAATAATTGATACAGAAATTCTTAAATATCCTGAACTGTATGCCGGAAACTGCATGCGGCGTATGCAGACAAAAAAGCGGTATCTGCTCTGTGCAGATACCGCGGAACTGTAAAATTTACGGATACGGCATACGGAAAACCTGAGCTTTCATGCGGATGCTGCAGGTCAGTCCTGGTAGACTGTTCCGTTTACGGTAAACGAATCCTTGCCGGCGCGGATAATGGAAATGGCCGTGCGTCCGGTATTGAGCTGGATTTCCTGCCCGTCTGCGTCATAGAAATGTGTAGGCGCATAGTCATCTGCTTTTTCCCAGGTGACGGGGATGATCCGTCCGCCGGTGAGGAACCATCCGCGCTGTCCTTTGTCGATGGTCTGGAACATCTTATAGGACTTGCCGCGCTCACCCCACTGGCATGCCTCGATCAGGAGATTGGAAAAGGCCAGCTGCCTGCCGTCCGCTGCGTCCTTCTGCGGTGCGCCGTAAATGTTTTTGTAATAGAGTCCGTCCTCCGGATGGTAGGAATAGGTCGAGGAGGAAATCGGAAAGGCTCCGCTTAAATCAATTTCCGTACCCTCCGCACTCTCCGGACGATCCTCCAGCCGGTAAAGCGTGTCGCCCTTATGGAATCGGAAATGCTCCGGAATATATTTGCTGCTGTGCGTGGTTTTAAAGCCGCCCTGCTGAATCGCAGAAGTGATATGGGCAGCGTCTGTATAAAGTTTATGCACGGAAACGGTACCTGCAGGCACCCGGTAAAAGGCACCGTAGTCAGATCCCATGACGCCGCCGACAGAGTTGATGTTGTCAACATCCGGCCGTGTCAGCAGCTTTTTTACAAAGACCTCCGGACCGCCGGCATGGACAAAAACAGGATCCCATTCGAGACCGACATGGATGAAATAATCACGTATGGAACGGATATTTCCGATCCGCGCAAGATCCTCCCAGTCCTTGGTGACAGCCATCTGGCGGGTCATATCGCCCTCCTCCATGATCTCATAGAAAATCTCCGCACGGCTGATGCCGTACTGCGGCTGTGCCTTCTTATCCGTAGGATACATCACGGCTATCGGACGCTCAGCATTCACGGCCTCTGCAACCCACTCATGTGTAAGACAGCTGCGCACCATCCCCGGTGCAGGCGCTGTTTCCGCATCCTCCGCCGGCGTTTCCGCCGGAAGCGTTACAGCCGGAGCCGTCGTTTCCGGACCGGCTGCGGCAGCGGAATTGGCCGCAGAGCTCTCCTTTGCCGCAGGCTTTCCGCAGGCACTGAGACAGCTGAGACAGAAAGCCGCAAAACCGAGACGGAACAGCAGCATTCTCCCCGCATAAGCTTTTTTCCGCGAATGACAGCTGCAGAGAGTTCCGGATGGACCGGACGCAGCGGAGCTTCCCGAAAATCGTTTCATGGAACACCTCCCGATATTAAGATCACGATGCGGCAGCCTGGCCGGCGCCTGAGCGCTGCCGCCTGAAATAATATTCTCAGTATAGCGCTTTCCGGGCCAATGTGCTACAGTTTACTAATATGAAGAGTTATCGGAAAAGGTGTTTTAAAGAAAACAGGGAGGCAGACACATTATGGAAGCAAGCTATCGTGAGCGCCTTGCATTAAAGGAATTTGATCTCAATGATACCGATGATATGATTGAGGAATACATCCGGAAGCATCAGGATACAGTTGCGAATGTTTCGATTCAGAAAATTGCGGCAGATCTTTATGTCGCGCCGAATGCTGTGATGCGTTTTGCCAAAAAACTGGGCTACAGCGGCTTCTCCGAGCTGAAATTTGCCATTGCCCGCGAGCATGATGCAGACAGCAAAGACATCGCGGCTGCCGGAGAAAAAACACTCACCTCCCAGAGGTTTGCCAATCTCCCGAACAGCATCATCCGGACAGTGGATGCCATCGATCCGGTCATGGTTGCCAAGGCAGCCTCTGTCATCGCCCAGTCGGAAACATGCATTCTGGCCGGACTCGGCGACTCTCTCCGCGGCTGTGAGGTGCTCCGCAACGGACTGCGCTGCTACCATGAGCATGTAGAGTACAACACCCACATCCACGATATAGAATACACAGTCAATCACGGATCGGCAGAAGACGTGCTGATCATCATCAGTGCCAGAGGCACAAACCAGCGGCTTGTAGATCTGTGTGACAATG
>CAZPEW010000241.1:2416-4261 GCA_964585695.1 uncultured Lachnospiraceae bacterium | reverse complement strand
TCCGTGATCAGCAGCTTTCATCTTGTATAGTAAAAATCATCCCCCGGAAGTGTTCCGCCGATTGCCTTTGGATTCTGATCCTTTAAAATAGAGAGATAGCCGGAAAGCTTGTTCTTCATCTCTGTACCTTCAATGAAGGTAATATTGCAGGAAGGAATTGCCTTTTTGGCAACTTCTGTCTTTACGATATTGTATTTTCCGATAAGCTCTGCAGCAGCATCTGTATTCGCATTGACAAAATCAACAGATTCCTTGTAATGATCCATAAATGCCTTTACCGCATCCGGATTCTTTTCCGCATAATCCCTGCGGACAACCACAACACCGGTAAGCAGTGCCGAGGTACCGTTTGTCTTTTTCTGCAGATTCTCCCACTCCTTTGTAAAATCAACGGCAACACGTATCCTGCTGCTCTTAAGCTCTGCGGTTGTTACAAACGGCTGCGGAAGCATGGCAATGGAATTCTCCTTGCTCAGCAAGGCATTCAGACATTCCGCGTGCTCACTCTTCCATTCAATCGTCACATCTTTTGCAGGATCAATGCCGTTTCCGCTTAAAATATAGTTCAGTGCATACTCCGGTGTCGCTCCCTTGCCGCTTGCATAAATCGTCTTGCCCTTTAAATCCTGTACCGAATGAATGCTGTCTCCGTTTTCAACGATATAGATCACACCCAGTGTATTGATGGCAAGCACCTGAATGTTACCCTTGGTATTGTTATAAAGAACAGATGCAAGGTTCGCCGGTACTGCGGCGATATCCAGTTTGCCCTGCACAAGCAGCGGTGTAATGGCATCCGGTGTGGCAGCGATCTGGAAATTATATTTCCGGTCCGTAATCTTTCCGCTGTCTGCACCGTCCATAAAACCGACCATTCCCATTGCAGTCGGCCCTTTAAGTGCCGCAATGTTCATGGCACCATCCACCAGCTTAAGCGGCGCCTCTGTCGTTTCCGCTGCCTGTGCCGTGGTTTCTCCTGCGGCATCAGCTGTGCCTGCTGCCGCTGATGCAGATTCAGCTGCGGCTTCCGTATTTCCTGCAGCTTCGCTCTCCATGCTGCCGGAGGATGTCTCCTGTTTTGTCTCTGCCGCTGCAGAAGCAGCGGTACTGCTGCCGCATGCGGCAAGCACGGATACTGCCATGGCGACAGTACAGATCATTGCAATCAATTTTTTCATCATATTTCCTCTCCTCTCACAATCCTTAACCATTCTATACAAAATACCCTGCTGTGTCAAAACCCGAAGACTGCATAGACAGCACAAAGAACCGCAGTCAGCAGAAGAATGCAGATCGGCAGCCCGCGCAGTGCATTTCTGATATCTGCACCGGACAGCCGCATGTGCATCACAATACTGATCATGATATACAGATACAGCACTTTCTGCCAGACAGACAGCCCGGAAAACGGTATCACCCGGTACATCATGCAGACCGTAAAAGCGCCGGCATAAACCGGTGCAACCGAGGACATGGTCAGCTGGACTGCCTGCAGAAACATATTCCCCCGCGGAATAAAAGTTACATACCCCAGTGCATCTCCTCCTGTCAGGGTGAAAAATTTGATCTTCGTCACCTTGGCTCCGGTCAGCACAGCAAACACAGCATGTGCCAGTTCATGGTGCACCACACCGATAAAAGTAACAGCATTCGCAAAAAATCCGGTCAGCGTGCTGCCGATCAGACTGCGCATGACCCCCAGCAGCAGATCCATCAGAAAATCAATGATCCTGCCGGCAAAAATCAGCGCCAGCATAAGCCCTGCGGAAACCGGCAGAACCCGCAGCAAAAGCGACGTGAAAGTCTCCATATGAGTCTCCTTCCGCATTTATTTTTGTAATGAAA
>CAZPEW010000241.1:1037-2406 GCA_964585695.1 uncultured Lachnospiraceae bacterium | reverse complement strand
ATAGCACAACTGGAATGAATTGCAAGTAGAGAATAAAAAAAACGGAAACCCTTGTAAATCAAAGGCTTCCGTTCTTTTCTAGCAGAGCTGCTGACGGGAATCGGACCCGTGACCTCCGCACTACCAATGCGACGCACTACCGACTGTGCTACATCAGCTTTCTGTCTTTTTTCAAAGACTCAAATATACTAACATTAGAATGCATATCTGTCAATCTTTTTCCTTCATGATTTTGCAATGAATTTTCATCCGGCAAGGGGCCTGCCATTCAGCTGAAATATATCTCCCGGATACTCTCCGTCGGCATGTCCTGGCCGGTCCAGAGGCGGAAAGATGCCGCTCCCTGATACAGCAGCATATACATTCCGTTGAAAGCCCTGCAGCCTCTTTCAGCTGCATATTTCAGGAGTCTCGTCTGCTGCGGATTATAAATGACATCTGCCACGGTAAGCGATGCCGGAAGCCAGGCCGGATCGCTGATCAGGCATTTTTCCGCATCCGGAGCCATACCGACATTCGAGGCATTGCAGAGCAGATCACTGTCCCCCAGCTCCCGTGCAAGATCCGTATCTGTATATTCATAAATGCGGATGCTGCAGTCTGTACTGAGCCGCAGCTCCTCTGCTACCCGGTTAAGACGGTCGGCAAAGCGGCTCCTGCTGCGGGAAAACACACTGATTTCTCTGGCACCGTCCAGCGCCCCCTGCACAAGGATGGCTGTACCTGCGCCGCCGGTTCCAAACAATGTCATTTTCTTTCCGCGGATTTCAAAATTTTCCTGTCTGCAGGCATCAAAGAACCCGATGCCGTCTGTTGTATGACCGGACATGCTGCCGTCTTCCTCAAACACCACTGTGTTTACCGAACCGGAAATCCGGGATGCCGGCGAGAGCCGGTCGCAGAGCGGCACTATATCATTTTTAAGCGGCATGGTGAGATTCATTCCCCGTACGCCCATTGCCTTGAATGCCGCTGTGATGTCCTTAAGATTCTGCGGTTTTACATCGAATGCAAGATACCGGTAATCAAGCCCCAGCTGTGCGAATGCTGCGTTGTGCATCTGCGGAGACAGACTATGCGCAACCGGACTTCCCAGAAGACAGATCATCCTGGTATGTCCGGTAATTTCTTTCTCGGATTTCATGAATCCCACCTCATTGCTTTCTGCTGTCTGCATTCCGGATCAGTGTCCTCTCGGAACACGGTCAAGCAGTTCTCTCTCATACGTTCTGTCTGCAATCATAAGTCTGATAAACACAAAGAAAAGTACAATTGCAGCACCCAGCAGGGAATAGTACCCGACAAGCCTGCAGCCTATGGTTGCGGCAATCACGCCTGCCATAAAGATCAGGAGCATCATTCCGTGCAT
>CAZPEW010000241.1:0-1027 GCA_964585695.1 uncultured Lachnospiraceae bacterium | reverse complement strand
CCGGAACCTGCCCAGCGCTTCCGGATTCCCCGAGCGGATATACTTTACCAGATTGCTGCCGAACTGACGTACATGGTTCGTACAGAAGGTTGTCGCCATGCCTACCCCCTCGGCCTGCCGGAAGGTATTAAACTGCATGGCACAGATAAAGTTCAGCGATACCTGGCAGATCTGATCCGGCCAGGAGCCGGGCATCAGTCCCAGCAGCACCGCAACACAGAGTTCCAGTCCGACAAGGATTGTATCCCAGCGGAAGACCCTGAATTTTTTTATCGTTTTTGCCAGAATTTCAGAAAGAACCGTACCCATAAAATATGCCGTAAAGGGAATAAGATAATATGCAGCCCGTCCGAAATTTCCGTTTCCGAGATTCATGGAAAGCAGAACAAGGTTTGCCGTCTGCGCATTGCAGAAAACACCGCCTCTGATATTATAGGTATATCCTCCGTAATAGCCGCCGACAAACATCAGCGCCCAGAAAACCCACACCTTCTCGCATTCCAGGAAAGTGTCTTTGCTGCTCCCGCTTTCCTGTTTTGTATCATCTGTATTTCTGTGTATCAAAAATTACCGCCTCACAATCATAAACCAATCATTTTCTATCAGCCCTGCAGCCGCTGTCTCACAATTTCATAAGCCAGTACACCGCAGGCAACAGATGCATTCAGGGAATCAATATCTCCCTTCATCGGGATCGACGCGGTCATATCGCATTTTTCCTTCACAAGCCTGGAAACACCCTCTCCTTCATTTCCGATTACAAGTCCGATCGGCCCCTTTAAATTAAGGCTGTACATGCTCTCTCCGCCCATGTCGGCACAGACAAACCAGAGCTTCTCTTTTTTCAGTTCCTCTATGACAGCAGCAATATTTGTCACCTTGGCAACACGCGTGAAATTAATGGCGCCGGCACTTGCCTTTGCGGCTGTGGATGTAAGTCCCGTAGCTCTCCGCTTGGGAATGATCACTCCATGTGCACCTGCAAGATTTGCTGTACGGATCATGGCACCCAGATTGTGCGGATCCT
>CAZPEW010000240.1:0-4261 GCA_964585695.1 uncultured Lachnospiraceae bacterium | reverse complement strand
TAACGGCTGCATCCAGTGTGACATCCTGGTGCTCGGAAATAGTACGCACCGCGCCGATGATATCTGAGAGTTTGCCGACTCCGCTTGGCTCAATGATGATCCGGTCCGGATGGTAAGTCTCAATTACTTCCTTAAGAGAAGTCTCAAAATCTCCGACCAGTGAACAGCAGATACATCCCTGGTTCATCTCCCGGATCTCAATACCGGACTTCTTTAAAAAGCCGCCGTCAATACCGATCTCGCCGAACTCATTTTCAATAAGAACTACTTTCTGTGTTTTTAAAGCCTCATCCAGAAGTCTCTGGATAAAGGTTGTTTTTCCGGCTCCCAGGAAACCGGAAACAATATCTATACTTGTCATCTATATGCTCCTTCCATTGTCCTGATACTGTGCATCCAGGCAGATACTTTAATAAGAAAAAACCGACAGGGAGCTTCCCTTCCCTGTCTGATCAGCACCGCTAATTATAGACCGCACGTGAATGCTTTGTCAACTTGCCGGAAGCGCGGCAAAGCCTGTAAAATCTAAAATTTCTCTTAAATATATTTTGTACAATTTATTTTTTCCATACCAGATATGGTGCCTGCTGTATGACGGTTTATTTCCAGTCCAGAATCAGCGGAAGAATTTCTCCTGCATTTTCCACAAGACAGTCCGCCTTGTATTTCTCAAGTTCTTTCCTGTCCCGGAAGCCGTAAAGACAGCCTATGGAACGGATCCCCGCATTGGAAGCAGTCTGCATGTCTGTCTTTGTGTCTCCTACAAAAACACACTCCTCTGCTTTTACGGAAAAATGCCGGAGCACATCCTCAACAACACCGGTATCCGGCTTCAGCGGATGCGTACCGTCATCAGCAGAGATATAATCAAAACTGCCTGCTCCAAAAACCGTGTCCAGACATTTCTCCGCTTCCTGAAGCGATTTGTTGGTTACACATGCAATTTTGATGCCATGCGCCCGGAGTCCGTCCAGTGTTTCCTTCATTCCCGGGTAGCTTACGAGGTGATAGGTACAGTTATCCTTAAACAGCTGAATATACAGGTCGCACGCATCATCATAGGAATCCATGACATCATCTGCTTCCTGATCCTTTTCGAATGCCTTCTCCTCATCCTTTTCTTCCAGCTTCTCAGCCTCTGCATAATAGCGGTCCGCTGTTTTTGCCAGCGCCTTTTCCACAAATTTATGATAGCCGGTCCCGACAAACTGCTTTGTCTCTTCCTCTGTAATCAGATCATATCCAAAGCGGTCCATCACCTTGTTCATTGTATCCTGTAAACTGTAGATCGTATTGATCAGCGTTCCGTCCAGATCAAAAAGCACTGCCTTTGTTTCCTGCATTTTTCATTTCCTTTCTCTCGGCCTGCATATCTGCTGCATCGATTTCGCGATAAGTATATATACAAATACGGCATCTGTCCATCATTTTTCCTATAACCAGTTCAAAGAAGAAACGATTACAATTCCCCCGGAAAGCAGTTTATGATAAGGGAGAAACGAGGTAAATTGTATGAAAATCATTGATATTCTGCAAGGCAGCAGGGTAACACTGTCCTTTGAAGTGTTTCCTCCCAAAAAAAGCACCGGTTATGATTCCATTTCTCATGAAGCCGAACAGATCGCAGCACTGCATCCGTCCTTTATGAGTGTCACTTACGGCGCCGGCGGCGGTACCTCGGAGTATACGCTCCGTATTGCTGCCCACCTGCATGAAAAATACGGTGTAGATGTTCTGCCGCATCTGACTGCGGTTTCCTCCACAAGAGAACACGTCCGCCGGATGCTGGCAGCCTTTCAGGACAGCGGTTTCCAGAATATCATGGCACTCCGCGGAGATCTGCCAAAAGAAGGTACATCTGTCCACGACTACAGATATGCGGCAGACCTGATCCGGGATATCCGGGAATACGGAGACTTCTGTATCGGCGGTGCCTGCTATCCCGACGGACATGTCGAATGCAGGCATAAAGACGAGGATATAGCCCACATCAAGGAAAAAGTTGATGCAGGCTGTGATTTTCTGACTTCGCAGATGTTTTTTGACAACAGTATTTTCTATAATTATCTGTACCGCCTGCGGGAGAAGGACATCCGCGTTCCTGTCATTGCCGGCATCATGCCGATTACCAACCCTAAACAGGTAGAGCGTACGGTGGAACTTTCCGGAACAACAGTGCCGCCTCGTTTCCGCGATATTGTGGACCGCTTCGGAGACAGCCCGGAGGCAATGAAGCAGGCCGGCATCATTTATGCTGCCGAACAGATCATTGATCTGATCGCGAATGATGTAAACCACATCCATGTCTATACAATGAATAAACCGGAGGTTGCAGCAGGGATCCTGCATTCTGTATCTGCGATCCTCGGAACGGAGCAGAAATGACAATTGCAGGTCACTACGATCTCGAGCCTCGCTTCCGGGAAATCTGCCGGTATCTGGGTATAAAAGGCAGTCTGCCGGACAGGGAAGTCACGGAAAGAATTTCAAAATGCACTGAAATCCTGCAGAAAGCCGCGGATCCCAGAGCTGTTTTCCAACGTTTTCCGATACACCGGACGGATGCGCTGGAAATTGCAGGCATGGAAATCCGCAGCCGGAATCTGTTCAGGAATCTGAGCGGATGCAACGAAGCATATCTTTTTTCCGCAACACTCGGCATTGAAGTGGATCGTATAATCCGTCGTGCCGAAATTGTAAATATGAGCACTGCGCTTTTTTACCAGGCAGTCGGTGCAGAGCTGATCGAGGTCTATGCAGACCTTATAAATGAAAAACTGCGGCAGGAAGCCGCAGAGAACGGCGAATATCTCCGCCCCCGTTTCTCACCGGGATACGGTGACTTCCCGCTCTCCTTCCAGCCGGATTTCTGCCGGATCCTGCAGCTCCGGAAAGAGCTCGGAATCACCCTCACAGATACTTTGCTGATGGTGCCCTCCAAATCCATCACGGCAGTAATCGGCATTGCCGGATATGCTCCGGATCACCCGGAATACTATTATCTCGAGGAGGAATATAATGCAGCAGAAACAGAATAAGCATTCGCTTAAGGACCGGCTGGGGAAAGAATGGCTTTTTTTTGACGGCGGTATGGGATCTCTCCTGCAGGCGCGCGGACTTAAGCCAGGCGAGCTGCCGGAAACCTGGAATCTGACGCATCCTTCCGAGATCCTGGATATCCACATGCAGTATCTTGCTGCGGGAAGTGATGTACTGACTGTAAATACCTTCGGTGCAAACCGTCTGAAATACCATGATGCACTGCCGTCGATTACGGAGGCTGCCGTCAGAATTGCTGCAGAAGCCCGCACGCGGGCAGGACGTCCGGATGCACTGGTTGCGCTGGATATCGGACCGACCGGCAAAATGCTGGAGCCGATGGGCGATCTGTCATTTGAAGATGCGGTCTCCTGCTTTGCCGAGGTTGTAAGAACCGGTGCCGCTGCAGGTGCAGATTTCATTCTGATCGAAACCATGAGCGACAGCCTGGAAACAAAAGCTGCCGTGCTTGCTGCAAAGGAAAACAGTACACTTCCTGTTGTTGCAACGATGGTATTTGACAAAAACGGCAAAATGCTGACCGGCGGTACGCCGGAATCCATGACCGCCATGCTGGAGGGACTGCATGCAGACGGCCTCGGAATCAACTGCAGTCTCGGTCCGGAGCAGATGCTCCCCCTGGCTGCACGCTTACTGCGTGTTTCCTCTCTTCCGGTGGTCATCAATCCGAATGCCGGTCTGCCGCATATTGAGGACGGGAAAACCGTTTATGATATCTCATCGGATGCATTCGCACAGTGGATGGAAAAAATCGCAGCTCTCGGTGTTCACGCACTCGGCGGCTGCTGCGGCACAACCCCGGAGTACATCCGGAAAACCATTGCACGTGTACGGAATATTCCGTTCAGACCGCCGGTGAGGAAAAGCCTCAGTGTCATTTCCTCTTTTTCCCGGACCGTCTGCATCGGAGAACGTCCGGTTCTCATCGGAGAGCGGATCAATCCGACCGGCAAAAAGCGCTTTAAGGAAGCCCTGCGGAACGGGGATATTGATTACATCCTCTCAGAGGGGCTGCGGCAGGAAGAAAACGGAGCAGACGTACTGGATGTAAATACAGGTCTTCCGGGAATAGATGAAGTCTCCATGCTCACGGAAACTGTTAAAAAACTGCAGTCTGTCCTGGCTCTGCCGCTGCAGATTGATACTGCAAGCATCCCCGCAATGGAACGTGCCATGCGCTGTTACAATGGAAAACCGCTGA
>CAZPEW010000239.1:3500-4279 GCA_964585695.1 uncultured Lachnospiraceae bacterium | reverse complement strand
TACCCGGTCAAATTCCCGGAAGCCTGTTGACATGCGATCCTCATGTTCCAATGCAATTTCATCTATCTTTACCGGCCGCTGACGTTCTCTGCTTTTCTGCACAGCTTTAGAGCCGGTTGCTTTCGTAACCGGCTCTTCCACAAAACTGTTCCATGCCTTGCAGCCAGGACACTGTCCGAGCCACTTGGCGGCTTCATATCCACATTCCTTGCAGAAAAACCTGGATGTGATTTTTGCCATCAGGATGATCTCCTTCTTACACTGAACTTCAGTGATTTTTTATCAGGAGCAAGTGATATACGTACCTATGAATTTTCCGTAACCCTGCCGTCCAGAATTTCTTCCGAGAGCTGATCTTCAATATTCGTCTGAATGATTCTCTTAAGCGGTCTTGCTCCATATTTAGGATCGAAGCCGAGATTAATGAGATAATCCTTGGCATCCTGATCCAGCCTGATGCGGATATTCATCTGCTTTGATGCACGGCCGACAACATCCTTCATCATAATATCCAGAATATCCTGGAGATTCTCCTTGGTAATCGGATGGAATACAATCACCTCATCGATACGGTTCAGGAACTCCGGCTTAAACATCCTGCGGACTTCCTCCATGACACGGCCCTTCATAAACTGATAGTCCTTTTCCTGTGAGCCGTCACCGGTATCAAAACCAAGTCTCTTTGGACTTACAATGCTTTCTGCACCGGCATTGGAAGTCATAATAATAATGGTATTCTTAAAGCTTACCTTGCGGCCCTGTGCATCTGTTATATGCCC
>CAZPEW010000239.1:0-3490 GCA_964585695.1 uncultured Lachnospiraceae bacterium | reverse complement strand
ATCCAGCACCTGAAGAAGAATATTCAGAACATCCGGATGCGCCTTTTCAATCTCATCAAAAAGAACAACTGAATATGGATTCCTTCTGACTTTTTCGGAAAGCTGTCCTCCTTCATCATAGCCCACATAGCCTGGCGGTGATCCGATCATCTTGGAGACACTGTACTTTTCCATGTATTCAGACATGTCAACACGGATCAGATTGTTCTCTGAACCGAACATCGCTTCCGCCAAGGCCTTGGATAACTCTGTTTTTCCGACACCGGTAGGTCCCAGGAACATAAACGATCCGATCGGTCTCTTTGGATCCTTTAAACCGACTCTGCCTCTTTTGATTGCCTTTGCAACGGCAGTTACTGCTTCATTCTGTCCGACAACACGCTGATGAAGTGTATCCTCAAGATGTCTTAATCTTTCCGTTTCCTCCTCGGCAAGCTTCTGGACAGGAATCTTGGTCCACTCTGAAACAACATTCGCTATATCAGCCTCTGTAACATGAAGTTTGTTTTCTTCTTTTTCCTTCTCCCATTTCTCAAGTTCTTTGTCCAGTTTCTGCTTTTTCTGCTCCTGCTTCTTTTTGACCTCGGAGGCTTTTTCGAATGCCTCGCTGCGGATACAGTCTTCCTTTTCCGTTTCCAGCTGCGTAAGAGCATCCCGCAGCTTTTTAATGGAATCCGGCTCACCGTTTGCAGTAATGCGCAGTCTTGAAGCCGCCTCATCAATAAGGTCAATCGCTTTATCCGGGAGATATCTGTCATTGATATATCGCTGTGAAAGCGCGACTGCCGCATGCAGCGCCTCATCATCTATCATCACATGATGAAATCCCTCATAGCTTGGACGGATTCCCTCGAGGATCCTGAAAGTCTCCTCCTCAGAAGGCTCATCCACGGTTACCGGCTGGAATCTGCGCTCCAGTGCGGTATCTTTTTCAATATGTTTACGGTATTCATCCAGCGTTGTGGCACCGATAATCTGCAGTTCGCCTCTTGCCAGTGCAGGCTTCAGGATATTCGCGGCATCCAGTGCTCCCTCTGCACCGCCGGCACCGATAATCGTATGGATTTCATCAATAAATAAAAGCACCTCGCCATCGGACTGTGCTTCCTGAATAACGCGCTTGATTCTTTCCTCAAACTCGCCTCTGTATTTGGAGCCGGCTACCATCCCGGATATATCAAGTGTAAGAAGCCGCTTGCCCTGAATAGTATCCGGAACGTCGCCGTTATAGATTTTCTCGGCAAGTCCCTCAACCACTGCTGTCTTTCCGACGCCCGGTTCACCGATGAGACATGGATTGTTTTTGGTTCTCCTGGAGAGAATCTGCACAACCCGCATGATCTCACTCTCACGGCCGATTACCGGATCCAGCTTTCCTTCTGCTGCAAGCTGCGTCAGATCTCTGGAAAAACTGTCCAGCGTAGGCGTGTTGCTCTGCTTCGGAGCCCTCTGGTTTTTGGCTTTGTCATCTGTATAAACATCATCGCCGATAACCGCCATGATCTGCTGATAAATCTGCTGGATATTGCCGCCCAGCGTTGTAATAATCTTGGATGCCATGCAGTTAGGATCTTTAAGCAGAGAGATCAGTATATGCTCCGTACCGACCAGCCTTGATCCCGAATGCATCGCTTCCTGCATGCTGTTTTCCATAACCTTCCTTGCAGAAGGCGTATATCCTGAATGATCGCTGACCGCAACATTGTTATCCGGTGTGATAAACTGCGATATCATATTGCGGATCCTATCCTCGTTAATTTCATTCGCCTCCAGTACCTTTGCGGCGACTGCTGTATTTTCTTTCCGGAGTCCAAGCAGGATATGTTCTGTTCCGATATAATTATGTCCCAGCTCTTCTGCGCTCTCAATTGCAAGTTGCAGAACACGCTGTGCCTGTATCGTAAATTGATTCATAAAATACCACCTTTCTTCCATAGATGCTTATTTTAGAACATCTGAGCGGATTTTACAACTTTACAAATCTAAAACTTTCATAAACGGCATTATTTCCGGAAAAGCACCTGTATGCCAAATCATTCCTGCATACAGAAGCCGGCGACCGGCAAACAGATGAAATATGCCAGTCACCGGCTTCATACCGATTAAATATTCTGATTTACTGTTCAGAGATTCTGCAGAATTACAGTTCCTCTATATCAAGGTCTTTGCCTGCCGGTTTCTGTGCGGCCTTTTTGCTCTCCCGTACGCCCGGAATCCGCATGGTCTCCGTCCTGCTGTCTGCCTTCTTTTCTGTTTCTGTCTGTTTTTCCTGATCCGTCTTTGTTTCTGCAGCAGCTGTCTCCGTAAAATATCCGTCCCTGATATCAGCAGCGTCTGCATCTGCAGTCTTGATAATCCTGGTTATCTCCAGTTCCTGATCATCCTTCTCCGTTTCTGTTGCCGTTGAGCGTTTAAGACTGCTGAGGTTGACTGTCGCACCCAGATCCTCTGCCTCCTGTTCATCGGCTTTTACAGATGCTGCTTTCTGCGCCTTGCGGTTGTCCAGATTCTGTTTTCTGAAATCACCGCCCTTGCCGTCCTTGTTTTTATGCGAAAGGAGAACAATTACAAATATAATGAGTGCAAGAACTGCAACACCAAGTATGCAGGAAATCATAAACTGTCTGTTATAGCTGTTTACCAGACTGTCATACTTGTCAACAATAACCGGATAATTTCCGGCATCCTTCTTGATCTGATCCGCCACAGGATCCTCAAAATACCTCTGCAGTGATTTTTCATTCAGGTCATAGCGGTAAAAATTAAGCTCACCGGCATCATTCATTCCGTAAACAATACAGTACTCATGATTCGGATCCGCCTTCCATACCCATCCCTTTACCTGATGTCCGTCAATATCAATGGTAGACTCTGCAAATCCCTCCGGAATCTTTACATCAGAACCCGGATTCATGATGGTAATGGTCTTTTCCTTGGAAGAGAGCTTAACACCCTCATTGACTGTCTCAGATGAGGATGTATCGCCTGCAGACGGTCCTCCCTCCTGCTTCGTAACCTTGAGATTATAGGCAGCCTGCGTTGTGCCGTCTGCTGCGCTTACTGTAATGGTTACATTGTTTTCACCCATATTCAGATTGTCATTGCCGCTGATTGCAACCTTTGCACTGCTGTCTTCCGGCAGCGCATTGATCGCCAGTGTTGTAACATCCGTACCAACCGTAACATCATAGGATGTTACACCTGCAGAAAACGCCGGCGTCAGAACCCCCGGAGATACCGTCAGTTCCTTGAGCTGCGCATTATTGGAAGCCTGTCCTTCTGCCGCTATGGTGATCGTGGAAGAGCCAAGATGTCCGATGGTAACCAGCTGCTCGGAACTGTCATATACTTCCTGGGTTGCTATCTTTACAGCTGCACTTCCGGCCGCAAGCGTCTTGAACTTCAGATTATACTCGAGGACCGTGGTTCCTGCTCCGTTTGTTGCCCCGTGAATACGTACAGTGCCCGCGCCGCCGTCGGAATCGGTGCC
>CAZPEW010000238.1:0-4283 GCA_964585695.1 uncultured Lachnospiraceae bacterium | reverse complement strand
TGTACATAAATTCCCTCATCCATCGGAAGGGCACCTGTTCTGCCAAACAGCAGGCAGGAAACAAAAAGCAGAGAAGATCCGATCATGGAGCCCAGACTTACATATTTTGTTATAACCACAATCAGAATGAAAACTGCAAGCAGTATAAGTGCCAGCCGGTAATCAAATGCAATCACAAGCGCACCGGTGCAGGCAACGCCTTTTCCGCCGTGAAACTGATGATCTACAGGATAATCATGCCCGAGTATGGCGCCCAGCCCTGTGTACAGCGTAATCAGTGTTCCCTCATCGATGGTACGGGGATTCCAGTACATATGCAGAAGCAGAATCGGAACAATCGTTTTGGCTATGTCCATGAGGAGAACTGTTATACCGGCCCTCGGTCCCAGTGTACGCAGTACATTCGTACTGCCCGGATTGCAGGATCCAGCCTTGTAAATATCGACCCCCTGTGATTTCGCATAGAGGTAGCCATTGGGAATATTCCCGAAGGCATAACCGATTATCAGTGAAATGAGAATATGCTGTATACTCATCAGTCCTCATCAGTCCTTTCTCTTATTACAAATTTGAGAGGTGTTCCTGCAAAACCAAAAGCTTCACGGATCTGGTTCTCAATATATCTCGTATAGGAAAAATGCATCAGTTCTGCACTGTTTACAAAAATAACAAAAGAAGGCGGCTCAACACCAATCTGCGTCATATAGAAAAGCTTCAGCCTCTTGCCCTTATCAGAAGGCGGCTGTTTCATGGCGGTTGCCTTTGCCATAATTTCATTCAGAACGCCGGTACGGATTCTCAATGTCTGACTTGCCCTTACCCTGTCAACCACATCAAAAATACCGGAGATCCGCTGTCCGGTTGCTGCAGAAATAAAAATATACTCTGCATACTGCATATAGGAAAACTTCTCTTTCAGCTTATCCGTGAATTCTTTCATGGTCTTGTCATCTTTTTCAATGGCATCCCATTTATTTACCGCAATGATGACACCTTTGCCGGATTCGTGTGCAATACCGCCAATATGTGCATCCCCTTCCGTAATGCCCTGGGTTGCATCAATCATTACGACACAGATATCTGCACGGTCAACCGCTGCAACTGTGCGGATAACAGAATACCGCTCTATTTCATCACTCACACGGCCTTTTCTGCGGAGTCCTGCAGTATCAATAAAAATATAATGACTGTCATTATGAATAATCTCCGTGTCGATGGCATCTCTCGTGGTTCCGGCAATATCCGATACAATCACCCTGTTCTGTCCGAGCAGTTTATTGATCAGAGAACTCTTTCCGACATTCGGCTTACCGATCACAGCGATGCGCACTGCATCGTTTTCCTCCTCTTCCTCAGCATCAAGAGGAAAATGCTTTACAACCTCATCCAGCAGGTCGCCGAGTCCCAGACGGTTTACAGATGAAACTCCATATGGATCGCCAAGTCCCAGATTGTAGAATTCATATACGTCATTTCCGAATTTCTGTACACTGTCTACCTTGTTGACACAGAGTATGACCGGTTTTTTTGACTTGCGAAGCATATCTGCAACCTCATAGTCTGTATCCACAAGACCGGTCTGCACATCTGTAACAAAAATAATCACATCTGCCGTGTCAATGGCAAGCTGTGCCTGATCACGCATCTGCGAAAGGATGACATCGGTTGAATCCGGTTCGATACCGCCGGTATCCACCAGCATGAAATTATTGTCCAGCCAGTTTGCCTCTGCATAGATACGGTCTCTGGTCACACCCGGCGTATCCTGTACAATGGAAATCTGTCTGCCTGCAATTGCATTGAATAATGTTGATTTTCCTACATTCGGACGGCCAACTACCGCTACGACTGCTTTTCTCATATTAATCCGTTTCTATTTGTTGAAAGCGCAGATACATGCGCCTTAAAGCCGATTCCTGCTGTACTCAGCGGAATATTTCGATCTGCACACATTATGTGCTTTTGTATAATAACATAATTTCATAGTTTTGAAAAGTTCAACCGAAGCAGTCTGTTTTCAACCCGTCAGTGTGTTCTGTTTCAAAAAAAGAACTGCCGCAGATGCCTGTGTTACAGCATCTGCGGCAGTTTAAGCATTCCGCTTTAATTACTTGTTGTAAAGATCAATGAGCTTCTTGAGATGCTCATATCTCTCCTTTGCTTCCTGCTCATTCTTTTCATCCAGTTTAGCAGCTCTTTCAGGATTCTTAAGACCAAGTGAAAGGTAACGTACCTCGCCCTTCAGGAAGTCCTGATATCCCTCGTACTTAGGCTCCTTGGAATCAAGTGAGAACTTCTTGTCGCCGCCGTTAGGGTTATATCTGAAGTTATTCCAGTAACCTGTCTCAACAGCAAGCTTCTCTTCTGTCATAGCCTTTGACATGCCCTTCTTGATACCATGGTTGATACAAGGAGCATAAGCGATGATCAGAGAAGGTCCAGGATATGCCTCAGCCTCTGCAATGGCCTTAATAGCCTGGTTCATGTCTGCGCCCATGGAAATATGAGCAACATATACATAACCGTAAGACATTGCAATGCCTGCAAGATCCTTCTTCTTGGTCTCCTTGCCGGCAGCAGCAAACTGCGCTACAGCACCGCTCGGGGTAGCCTTTGAAGACTGTCCGCCTGTATTTGAGTAAACCTCAGTATCAAAGACCATAACGTTGATATCCTTGCCTGAAGCAAGTACATGATCCAGTCCGCCGAAGCCGATATCATATGACCATCCGTCACCGCCGAATACCCACTGGCTCTTCTTTCCGAGGAAGTCTTTATTCTTGACAATTTCTCTGGAAAGGTCATCCGTTCTGTCAGCAAGAGCAGCAACCAGTCTGTCTGTTGCAACGCCGTTTGTTGCGCCGACTGCGAATGTATCAAGATATTCCTGTGCAGCTGCCTTAACGTCTCCGTCAGCATTTGCAGCAAGTGTCTCGACATTTTCCTTCAGTCTGTCTCTGATTGCATTCTGTGCAAGCAGCATGCCGTATCCAAACTCTGCATTATCCTCAAACAGTGAGTTATCCCATGCAGGACCCTGTCCCTTGGCATTGACTGTATACGGTGTGGAAGGACTTGAGTTGCCCCAGATTGAAGAACATCCGGTTGCATTCGCAATGTACATTCTGTCACCGAACAGCTGTGTGATAACCTTTGCATAAGGTGTCTCGCCGCAGCCCGGGCATGCGCCTGAGAACTCGAACAGAGGTTTCTTGAACTGTGATCCCTTAACGGTCTCAGCCTTGAACTTTGCAATAACATCTTCCTTCTCAGGAAGCTCTACAGCATAATCAAAATATTTCTGTCTGTCAAGATTTGCATCAATCGGTGAAAGTGTAAGAGCCTTCTCACCCTTCATGCCAGGGCAGACATTTGCGCAGGAACCGCATCCTGTACAGTCAAGTACGGATACCTTGATTCCGAACTGATATCCAGGAACACCGTTCAGAGCCTTTGTCTGATTTCCTTCCGGAGCTGCTGCAGCCTCGACTTCTGTAAATGCGAACGGTCTGATTGCTCCGTGCGGGCATACATAAGAACAGAAATTACACTCGATACAGTTGTCTGGATTCCATACAGGAACATTAACAGCGATGCCTCTCTTCTCATATGCTGCAGATCCGGAAGGTGTTGAACCGTCAACATAGTCCTTGAATGCAGATACCGGAAGATTATTGCCTTCCTGTGCGGAAACGGCAATCTGAATGTTATTTACGAAATCAACAACATCCTTTCTTGCTCCGTTTGCTGCAGGGAACTCAAGACCCTCATCCTGGCAGTTAGTCCAGTCAGCAGGAATCTCAACAGCTTCAAATGCATTGGCACCTGCATCAATGGCTGCCCAGTTCTTCTTAACGACATCCTCGCCCTTGCGGCCGTATGTCTTCTGTGCAGCGTCCTTCATCAGCTTGTTTGCATCTGCAGCAGGGATAATGCCTGTCAGTGTAAAGAATGCAGACTGAAGGATTGTATTGATTCTTGTAGGTCCCATGCCGGTCTCAATACCGATCTTTACACCATTGATGATGTAGAACTTGATATTGTGATCAGCCATGTACTTCTTAACCTGTCCAGGAAGATGATGTGCTACCTCTTCCTTTGTCCAAGGACAGTTCAGAAGGAATGTACCGCCGTCTACCAGCTCCTGTACCATATTGAACTTACGGATGTAAGCAGGATTATGGCAGGCAACGAAGTTGGCTCTGTGAATCAGATATGTCGACTTGATCGGCTTCTTGCCGAATCTCAGATGAGACATGGTAACACCGCCGGACTTCTTTGAA
>CAZPEW010000237.1:0-4313 GCA_964585695.1 uncultured Lachnospiraceae bacterium | reverse complement strand
CGGTGCCGGAATGATGGCCTGCAAAAAGGCTCTTGCCGCTACCGATGGAGATATGGATAAGGCAGTTGAATTTCTGAGAGAGCAGGGACTTGCAGGCGCTGAAAAGAAGGCCGGAAGAATTGCTGCAGAGGGTGTTTCCTTTACACTCCTTTCAGATGACAGGAAGTCAGGTGTTGTTGTTGAGGTTAATGCAGAGACAGACTTTGTGGCAAAGAATGAAAAGTTCAGAAGCTATGTAAATGAAGTTGCTGCACAGGCTCTTACATCACAGGCTGCCGATATAGATGCTTTCCTTGCAGAGAAGTGGAACAATGATCCTTCCAGAACGGTTGCAGAACAGCTTTCTGAGGAGATTTCCATCATCGGCGAGAACATGCACATCAGAAGATTCAAGAAGCTTGCAGAGTCAGACGGATTTGTTCAGGATTATATCCATGCAGGCGGAAGAATCGGTGTTCTGCTTCAGGTTCAGTCCACAGTGGTAAATGAAGCTGTTGAAGAGATGGCAAAGAACATTGCCATGCAGATTGCAGCTTTAAATCCTAAGTTCACAACAAGAGCTGAGGTTGATCAGGCTTATCTTGCTTCCGAGCATGAGATTCTGCTTGCTGCAGCAAAGAATGAGAAGCCGAATGCACCGGAGAAGGTTCTTCTTGGAATGGTTGAGGGACGTCTCAACAAGGAACTGAAGGAAATCTGTCTGGTAGACCAGGTATACGTAAGAGCAGAGGACGGAAAGCAGTCTGTTCAGCAGTATGTTGATTCCGTAGCCAAGGCTAATAACGCAGATATCAAGCTTGTTACATTCGCACGTTTTGAGACCGGTGAGGGCCTTGAAAAGAAGAATGAGGATTTTGCAGCAGAGGTTGCAAAGCAGGCCGGCGTGTCAATGAAGTAATGTGCGGGATCTCTGCCTTGCTTCACTGTTAAAAAGATACTTCCGGGAGCAGTTGTGCTAAGGTACAGCTGCTCTTTTTTTTGCAGTAAAAGTATGTTAGAATAATACTCATGTTTAAATTCATTAACAGAAAATCAGATGAAGACAGCAGATCAGAACAGCCGGCAGGCGCGCAGGGAAAAAAGACGGATATCGTCCGTGAGCATATTCTGTTCCGGGGATCCGTACAGGGCGTCGGCTTCCGCTATACAGCCTACCATCTTGCCCAGGAACTCAGGATGACAGGATGGGTGAAAAACAATTATGACGGATCTGTAGAATGTGAGATTCAGGGGAAAACGTACGAGATTGAACAGTTTCTTGCAAAACTCAGTATGCAGAGATGGATTTCCATTGATGAGATGGAGCGGGAGACGATCAGTACGGTTCCGGATGAATCTTCTTTTCATATAATCGGATACTAGAGGAAACAGAAATGAAACATAACTATAAAATGACTGTAAGCTACGATGGTTCCCGCTATTTCGGCTGGGAGCATCAGCCGAATACAGATCTTACCATACAGGGCAAGCTGGAAACGGTCCTTTCCCGCATGCTGCAGTGTGAGGAGAATCCTGTGACGGTGATAGGTGCAGGCCGTACGGATGCAGGCGTTCATGCCAGAGCAATGACTGCGAATGTTATTCTGGACACAGATCTCACGGAGGATGAAATCCGGCATTATATGAATACCTATCTCCCGGAGGACATCAGTGTGAATGAACTGAAGCTCTGCGCAGACCGTTTCCACAGCAGATTCAACGCACGCGGAAAAACCTATCGCTACACATTCTACTGCAGTGAGCAGAAGCCGGTTTTTGAGAGGAAATATGTAACCGTTATTCCGGAAAAACCTGATCTCGGCAGAATGCGGGCCGCGGCAGAGTATATCATCGGGGAACATGATTTCAAATGCTTCTGCGGAAATACGCATATGAAAAAGTCAACGGTCCGTACGGTGGATCACATAGAAATCACCGAGAACGGTCCGTACATCCGGCTCTATTTCCATGGTACCGGGTTTCTGCAGAATATGGTCAGGATCATGTCCGGCACCCTGATAGAAATCGGTCTTTGCAAACGGGATCCTGACGATATGAAGAGCATTATTGAATCAAAGGACCGCATAAAGGCCGGGTATACTGCCGAGGCGCAGGGACTGTGTCTTATGAAGGTGGACTACGAATGAAAAAGAAGCGGTTTGCTGCCGGCTTCCTTCTGACAGCAGGAATTCTCGCAGCGGTATATTTCATTGTCTCGGCACTGCTTTATGAAAGATTTATGCCGGGAACGGAAGTAAACGGACAGAATATGTCTTTGATCAGCCGCAGCGAGGCAGGCAGAATTTTATCGGAGGAGAATGCGGCCTCGTATCAGCTTGCAGTAAAAGATATACACGGCAATACAGAGATACTGCATGGAAATGACATTTCTCTGCAAAGCAGCTACCACACAGAGGATTGCGGCTGGCAGAATCCGTTTCTTTTTCCGTATTATCTTGTGCATCCTTCCAGATATACATTAAAGCCTTCCGTTTCCTATGATGCAGATCAGCTTGCAGGATACCTCCGGGAAAAATATCTCAAAAAGACCATGACAAAACCTGCAAATGCGTATCTTACGGATTTTGTTCCGGGAAGGGGATATCAGATTGTTCCGGAAGTAGAGGGAGATACGCTCTCACAGGATCAGCTGCAGAAAGTGATGGATCAGGCCATACGCATGCAGCAGACAGAAGCGGATCTTTACAAGGCTGGATGCTATGAGACACCGGGGATACGCAGTGATGATCCTGTACTTACCGCACAGGCGGCAAAGCTGAATCAAAGTGTTTCGGCTTCTGTCACCTATGACTTCGGACAGAACAGGGTGGTTCTGAATGCAGATACCTATTTTCCGTGGATTGTCAGAAATCCGGATGGAACAAACAGCTTTGACGCTTCCCGGATCCGTGAATATGTAGAATCTTTAAAAAAGAATACGGATACCGTAAATACGGAGCGGCAGTTCATAACACACGACGGGCAGCCTGTTGTCTTAAAAGGTCCATACGGATACGCTCTTTCTGAAAGGGGAGAAATCAGGCAGCTGACAGAGGATCTGACAGCAGGCAGAACAGTGGAAAGAGAACCTGTATATCTGAAAAAGGGCGCAGACAGAAACGGTCCCGATTATGGAACATCCTATGTGGAAATAGACCTTGCAAAACAGGTGGTTTATCTCGTGGAAAACGGATCGGTTACCTATACGACAGACTGTGTGACCGGGAATATATCTCTTTCGAGGAGCACACCGCCCGGGATTTACGGAATTACCTATAAGGCAAAAAATGTTATACTGAAAGGCGACAATTATGCTGCACATGTTTCCTACTGGATGCCGTTCAACAGAGGAATCGGTCTGCATGATGCACCTTGGAGAGGAAAATTCGGCGGAAGTATTTACAGGTCCGGAGGTTCACACGGCTGTGTAAACCTGCCGACGGATGCTGCGGCATTTTTATACAGCAAGGTCGAGGCGGGATACCCTGTAATCTGCCATTTATAAAAATGAAAATCACGCATATTTATCATGATGGCTTTTTGGCTGAGATGGAACATTCGGTGCTTGTTTTTGACTGGTATACCGGAGAACTTCCGGAATTTGCACCGGATAAGACAATCTACGTATTTGTTTCGCACCAGCACAGAGATCATTTCGGAAACTGCATTTTCCGTCTTGCAGAAAAGTATGCAGATGTTGTTTATGTACTGTCCTGCGATATTCCCTCCGGACTGATTCCTGCTGCGGTAAGGAAATGTATGATACCGGTACTGGCGGACCGTCATTACAGCGTGAGGCAGGCAGAAATTGATACACTTCTGTCCACTGATCTGGGAGTTGCCTTTTATATTGAGATAGAGGGACATACCGTTTATCACGCAGGGGATCTGAATCTGTGGTACTGGGAGGGCGAACCGGCAAAGGATAATGACTGGCAGGTGCGGATTTATCATCAGGAAATAGACCGGCTGGCAGAAATCATTGCGGAAAGAAAACGGAAACACAGTCCGGAAGGATCTATAGCAGATCTGCCGGCGGTTTCTGCAGAAATTGCGTTTCTGCCGCTGGACAGCAGACTGGAATCACACGGTGCAGACGGTTTTGTATATTTCATGGAAAAAATAGGAGCAGAAAATGTATTTCCGATGCATTACTGGGATAACGTGGCTGCATCCAGGGCATATCTTGCAGAGAAACGGATGCTTCTGTTTGTGCCTTTAATTCATTATGAGGATGAGACGGTTCTGCAGGAACCGGAACGGGGAGGAAGAAAAAATGAAACATAAGGGAATCGGCATTCTAACAGTATCTTTTCTGGCTGTCATTGCTGCGG
>CAZPEW010000236.1:3449-4321 GCA_964585695.1 uncultured Lachnospiraceae bacterium | reverse complement strand
GCAAGCCGGTGCTGACCGATGTCATCATGGAAACCTTGTCCATCATTGCCTACAAGCAGCCGGTCACCAAGGCGGAAATTGAAAAGATCAGGGGTGTAAGCTCCGATCATGCTGTAAACCGTCTGGTGGAATTCAATCTGGTCTATGAGGTCGGCCGTCTGGACGCGCCGGGCAGACCTGCATTGTTTGCAACAACAGAGGATTTCCTGCGCCGCTTTGGTGTCAGCAGTCTGCAGGAACTGCCGGGGCTCAATCCGGAGACCGAGGCGGAAATCCAGAGTGAAGTCAATGAAGAGGTGACGGACCTGATGGGTGCTGCTTCAATCCCTGATGATGCAGAGGAAACCGCAGAGGACCTTGAGGAACGGGACGAAGCAGAGACAGAAACAGCTGCAGAAGAGCAGGACATCAAGGAAGTACAGGATGCTGCAGAAGAGCAGGACATCAAGGAAGTACAGGATGCTGCAGAAGAGCAGGATACAGCAGAAACAGACAAAGAAACAGGTGGGGAGACAGATGGAAAAAACAATCAGAATTAAGTATCATTCGCAGGAAATTACCAGGCTGACCTATATTGACGGGAAGAGCGACTGGATTGACCTGCGGGTTGCAGAAGAGGTCACCATGCATAAGGGGGATTTCCGGCTGATCAGTATGGGTATTTCCCTGCAGCTGCCGGAAGGATATGAGATGCTTCTCGTGCCGCGGAGTTCTGCTTTTAAAAATTACGGACTGATCCAGACCAATTCGCTGGGGGTAATTGATGAGACTTATTCCGGCGATAACGATATCATCCGTATGCCGGTTTATGCAACGCGGGATACGGAGATTCATGTGAATGACAGAATCTGCCAGTTCCGTATTATTGAGCA
>CAZPEW010000236.1:0-3439 GCA_964585695.1 uncultured Lachnospiraceae bacterium | reverse complement strand
GTCAGCACACTGGGAAATCAGGACCGCGGCGGTTTTGGATCAACAGGCAAGCAGTAATCACAGTGAAAGAAGAAAACAGATGAGGATCGGAGATCAGACAGGAAAAGTGAAAAGAGTCAATGCGGCCAGCCTGAGGAGCACAGCAGCATCAGGCAGCCGGATCAGTATTTTTGCAGCGGGCAGAAGCATTCGCGTGCTGTGTCTTATGTGTATGACAGTGCTGCTTCTGACAGGCTGTAAAAGCAGGGCATCCGAGCTCAGACTGCAGGGCATCAGCGAACTGGAAAAGGGAAAATACGAGGATGCCATCAAAACACTGGATGAAGCGCTGCAGGAAAGCAACGGAAAAATTTCCAGGGAGCAGTTTGACATCCTTCTGTACCGGGCCGAAGCGGAGTATATGACCGGAGATTATGATGCGGCGCAGCATACGCTGGACATCCTGACCAAGGTGGACGGAAAGAAGGATACCTATGAGAAGATGCAGAAGCAGATTGATGCAAAGCTTCTGATCAAGGAAGCTTCCGAGGCGCTGGACAAGAATGATACGGCGACGGCGCGCGAGAAGCTGGATGAGGCCAGCGCCAACGGACTCAGCAATGACCGCGACCAGGAATATGATGAGATTGTCTATCTGGAAAAGACGGGCAAATGGCAGGAGGCATACGATGCCATGCAGTCTTATATGACGCGCTACCCCGGCGATAAGGAAGCAGAGCGCGAGCAGAGTTTCCTCAAGACCCGCACGGATGCGCTGCATAACAACCCTCTGCTCAGCGGTTCATCAGCTACAGCTGCAGCCGCGAATGCAGCAGGCGCAGGAACCGCAGGAACAGGAACCGCAGGAACAGGAAGTAAGACAGGTGCACAGGAAACCACCGGTGCAGCAGGAAAGGCAGCCGGCACAGATTCATCAGGTGCGGCAGGAACCGAGACCAGGTCGGCCGGCATCGCAGGAAAGGCAGCCGGCACAGACGCTGCGGAGAGTGCTGCAGAGACGGAAGCGCAGTGAATATTAAAATAATAAATGAATTCATTTGAGAGAAAGCTTGAAAATCACCAGCAATCCGATTATACTTTAGCGAAACAAAGTGATGCAGTCTTATGATGGCGCACACCGATGGAGGAACCTTCTGCAGGGTGTGCAGGCTGCAGCGCGTCACTGAGGTGCGGTGACATTATCGCAGAGCACGTCAATGGGAATGAAAGAACCCGGCGAGTGTGCGGACCGTACCGCCTGACAGGCGCTGCGACATTTTTGAGGAGGATGATTATGAAGGCGTACAGTAAGATGAGCAAAGAGGAGCTGTTAAAGGAGCTGGATGCACTTAAGGCCCAGTACAGCAGGTACCAGTCCATGGAAATGAGTCTGGACATGAGCCGCGGCAAGCCTTGCAAGGAGCAGCTGGATCTGTCCATGGGTCTGATGGATTCTCTGACATCCGGTGCGGACATGTTCTGCGAGGATGGCACAGACTGCCGTAATTACGGTGTGCTGGGAGGCATTTCCGAGGCCAAGGTTCTCCTCTCCGATATGATGGAAAACAATCCGGACAACATTATTATATTCGGAAACTCATCACTTAACGTTATGTATGATTCCATTTCCCGGTCCATGACACACGGCGTTATGGGCAATACACCCTGGTGCAAGCTTGACAAGGTAAAATGGCTCTGCCCGGTGCCTGGCTACGACAGACACTTTGGCATCACCGAATACTTCGGAATCGAGATGATCAATGTTCCGATGACTCCGACAGGCCCGGACATGGATATTGTGGAGAAGCTTGTCAGAGAGGATGAGACCATTAAGGGAATCTGGTGTGTGCCGAAGTACTCCAATCCGCAGGGCTACAGCTATTCCGATGAGACAGTCAGACGTTTTGCAAGACTGCAGCCGGCTGCCAAGGACTTCCGTATCTACTGGGACAACGCATACGGCATTCACCATTTATATGATAAAAACCAGGATTACCTGATTGAAATTCTTGCCGAATGCAAGCGCGCCGGGAACCCGGACATGGTTTATAAGTTTGCATCAACCTCCAAGGTTACTTTTCCGGGCTCCGGAATTGCAGCCATGGCAACAAGCTCCAACAATCTTGATGATATCCGCAGCCAGATGAAGCATCAGACGATCGGATATGATAAGGTAAATCAGCTTCGCCATGTCCGTTTCTTCAAGGACATCCATGGTATGGTTGAGCATATGAAAAAGCATGCGGATATTCTCCGTCCTAAGTTTGAAATGGTAGAGGATATCTTTGAAAAGAATCTCACAGGACTTGAAATAGGTACCTGGACCAAGCCGAACGGAGGTTATTTCATCAGCTTTGATACACTTGACGGCTGTGCAAAATCCGTAGTGGACAAGTGCAAGAAAGCCGGTGTTAAACTGACCGGCGCCGGTGCGACATATCCGTACGGCAAGGATCCTAAGGATTCCAACATCCGTATTGCACCGACCTACCCGCCTCTTGATGATCTTAAAACCGCGGCCGAGCTGTTTACCCTTTGCGTAAAGCTTGTCAGCGCGGAGAAGCTTCTTGCAGATAAAACCGGCGAGGACATCAAAGCAATTGATGCCGAGCTTGTGAAGGATACAAAAAAGAATAAATAAAGTCAGCTGCCCCGGGATTTCCCGGGGCATTCTGCTGCAGCAGAAAGATGATCCCGCCAGGGATCGTCTCCGCAGAGCTGTGGCCCAAGTTGCAGAAATGTGCGGCAGGGTGAGATGATCCCGCCAGGGATCGTCTCCGCAGAGCTGTGGCCCAAGTTGCAGAAAAGTGCGGCAGAGGGGCATTCCTTCAGGGTTCGCTCGCTGCTTCTGCGTAGCACTCGGACTTTTTATTAGAAACGGAACGGCGGACTGCAAAGCTGCCGCCGTTCAGCATAAAAAGTACTCGTTAACGCATAAGGCGCTCGCTCAATTCGGAAATGCCCCTTCTGCCGCAGCGTTTCTGCAGCATTCCTGGCTTGCGTTTTGGAAGCAGTGGATATCTGCCGGATGGTTTTAGGCTGATGACTGTGAAATAAGCAGAGAAAGCATATATTTTCTGGAAAAATCAGAAGATGTATGCTTTTTATTATGTTTAAAAAGGTGAGAGCGGGTGGTTTGCATCCTGATTTATAAAAGTTGAAAATATGTATGCTTTTTTCTTGGGGAAGAGATTGGTATGGGTGGAGGGAAGAGGAAATGAGCATACATAATTGAGAATTCTCGGGATATGTATGCCTGGTCTGCTGGAAATGACTGCATATGGGTTAAATGCAGCATACATATTCGTGAAAATTCAAAAAATGTATGACTGGCGGGTAAGAACCTGGTTTGCTCGGGGGATGGAAATACAAAATAGACTATGGCGGACAAGGGACAGACTTTAATCTGGCGGGTAAAAGACTTGACTTGATGAAGCGGCCGCCGGGATTTCGTGATGCC
>CAZPEW010000235.1:0-4357 GCA_964585695.1 uncultured Lachnospiraceae bacterium | reverse complement strand
AAATAGCTGCCATACGTAAAAAATATACGTATCACACACAGACAGAATATGTTCTTGCAGCAGCATTCGGCATTGCAGAGGATCCGCAGGGTACGGCGGACAGACTGGCGGATCTGATCCGGAAAGGCGGAAACCGCATCAGAACCGGCTTTGTCGGCACACCATATCTTCTGCATGTGCTGAGCCGATACGGACATGCCGATACCGCCTATGACCTTCTCCTGCAGGAGGAACACCCTTCATGGCTGTTTGAAATCAACCACGGTGCCACTACAGTGTGGGAGCATTGGGACAGCATTCATCCTGATGGTACACTCTCGAGATCCGGAATGAATTCATATAATCACTATGCGTACGGATCTGTGGCGGACTGGCTTTACGGGGCAGCCGCAGGCATCCGGACGGATCCTGCGCATCCGGGGTTTGCGAATGTTATATTTGAACCGTTTGCAGACCGGAGGCTCGGCTATGTAAATGCATCTGTTGAGACAAAATACGGAACAGTTTCCTCCTCATGGCGGTATGACGGAGATGATATACTGTATTCCTTTACCGTACCGCGGGACGGTGAAATCCATCTTGCAGGGAAAGTATGGCAGGTCGGAAAAGGAAACTGGAATTTCATAAGAAAGGCAAGGGATAAAAATGCTTATCAAAGGATTTAAAATGAAGCTCTACCCGGGGATGGAAGAGGAATATGAAAAAAGACATAAAGCACTCTGGCCGGAGATGAAAGACATTATCCACAAATACGGCGGGAGGAATTACACGATTTTCCTGGACAAAGAGACGCTGACACTTTTTGGTTATATCGAGCTGGAAAACGAAGAACTCTGGAGCAAGGAAGCCGATACGGAAATCAACCGGAAATGGTGGGACTATATGGCACCTGTCATGGAAACAAATCCCGACAACAGCCCGGTTTCCGTCGACCTCCATCAGGTATTCCATCTGGACTGAGCCGCCCGGTATTCCGCAGAATGCACAACCTGCGGCTTTTGCTGCCTTGTTATTCTGTTTTATGTTCTGCGACAAAGCTGCTGGGCGTCATACCGGTTTCTTTTTTAAAGAGCTGCGAGAAATACTGCGGGTTGTTGCCGAGCCCGACATTTTCTGCAATGTCCTGTATCTTTTCATATTTTCCGGAGAGCAGATATTCTTTGGCCTTCTCAATGCGGGTATTGGTCAGATAGGCAGAAAAGCGCTCGCCGGTTTCTTTCAGGAATTTTTTGCTGACATAGTCAACATTCATATAAAGGCAGTTTTCCGAAATGTATTTCAGCGTCAGGTTGGAATCGGAGAGGTTTTCGCGCACATAGTTGTAAATCTGCGCGATCATCTGGCTTTCCGGATGCTGCTGCGCATTTTTTCGGAGGATTTCCCGGATCCGCAGTATGACAGTTTCTTTTATTTCGGAGAGACTGTCTTTTTTTTCTATTTCCGTGAGCCATTCAGTCAGAAGGATGGAGGAAATGTCCGGGTTTCCGAGGCTCAGTTTCAGAAGCACCGTACTCGCGATCTGTTTCATGAAATTGCAGGTATGGATACCGTCAATGTTGCGTTCAAATTCTGTGAGGGCGTCCTCTGAGCCCGCTTTCAGCTTAAGACATATGCTGTCCAGATCATCCACGTGGGATTTGTAGTTGCAGGTATAAACGGCGCGGAAGCTGTTGATATAGTAAATAAGCCCGTATCTGCTGATTCTGCTGATCAGTGTTTTGAGGAGCTCTTCCAGACTCGAATGTGTATCCTGGTGGATTTCGAGACTGGTCTTAAGCGTATCCTTGTGCCAGTTTATTAAAAAGCTGTCAAGCCCGCTGTAGTCAGAGCGGTAGTTCTTGAAAAAAAGGACCAGGGTGTTGCTGACGTAAACGCCGTGCAGCGTAATATTCGGATAGGCCTTTACAAAAACGGCCTTCAGATCCGAGAGAAACAGATCCAGAGATTCCGGCGGCAGGAAATAAACATAGCAGATCCGGTAGGGCGTAAACGTGAAATCCATATAGGATTCATAGCGTGCCATCAGAGAGGTAAGCGGCTGACCCTGGCAGATGCAGTCATTGATGATATTGAACATCACGTTATGATTGATCCGGTTTGCGGCTTCAAAGGAATCTCCGGCAGCAGCCTGCGTCAGCCTGCGCTGGTAGCATTCTTTTTTGCATTCCTCTATGCACTCGATGATCTGTGATTCATTGCAGGGCTTCAGGAGATAGTGCTTGACGCCGTATTTCATTGCGGCTTTTGCGTATTCGAATTCTCCGAAGCCGGAAAGGATGATAAACTGCATATCCGGATAGGATACGGAGGCTTTTTCGATGAGCTCCAGTCCGCTCATCCCCGGCATTTTGATATCCGTAAGCACGATATCCGGCGTCTCGTCCATCATCATGTTATAGGCTTCGATTCCGTTCTGACAGAGGCCGACGACTTCTATATCCAGAGATTTCCAGTCGATGATGGAACGGATGGTTTCGCGGATGATTTTTTCATCATCGGCAATGATAAGCTTCAGCATTATTTTCTGTCCTCCTGCATGCCGCTGCCGGCAGCCTGGCTTTTTTCTGTAATGTAAGGAATGGTAATGGTTGCAACAGCGGTATTATCGTCGTTCCGGAAAGAAAGCCCGTATGCATTTCCAAAAAGAATCTGTATCCGCTCGTTGATGTTGAGGAGCCCGATGCCATGCCCGTGGGCGCTGATGGAGCCATCCTTCAGCTTGCTCAGGAGATCCGGTTCAAAGCTGGAGCCTTCATTCTTTACATCTATTATCAGAAGGCCGCCGGAAATCCGGAACATGACCGACACATTGCAGACATCGATCATTTCCTCCATGCCGTAGCGGATGGAATTTTCCATCAGCGGCTGTATGGAAAGCGGCGGAAGAAGGGCATCCTTCTCCGGAAAGCTGTCATAATCCGTACTGAACAGAAGCCGGTCCTCAAAACGGATACGCTGGATGGTCATGTAGGAATTCACCAGATTCATTTCCGTACTTAAACTTACGAGCGATTCTTTGTTGCTGAGGGTGGCCCGCAGCAGTGTGCCGAGCGCCTCTGTCATCTGGGAGATTTTCTGGTCATTCAGCGCCTTGGCTCTCCAGTTGATGGTTTCCAGCGTGTTGTACAGGAAATGCGGATTGATCTGGGATTCCAGCGCCTTCAGCTTTGCATCGCGGTTCAGAATCTGATTTACATAATTGGTCTGGACCAGATCCCGGATTTCATGTGTCATGGCATCAAACTGCTGGTGCAGCCGGCCTACTTCGTCCGTACGTCCGCTGTAATCCACGGTGTTTTCAGGCAGCTCCAGTGCGGAGCCGGAAAATGCTTCCATCTTTTTGACCAGCAGATTGAAATCCAGGAGGATGTAGCCGATGCTGCGGTTGGCAATAAGGAGAGTTGCAAGCAGTCCCAAAAGAAGAATCATAAAAATAGTGCGGTCGGCAATCTGTGTAGCACCTTTAATACTGTCGTAGGGGATGATGCTGAGATAGGTCCAGCCATATTTCGGAATGGTATTCTGCACGACAAAATAGCTGTGATGATCTGCCTCCAGGATACTGTAGGAATTTCCTGCATGACTGTGGAAATAGTCTGCCTGTTCCGCGGTTACTTCTTTGGAGGTATAGAGCAGGGTATCTCCGTCATAGAGAATGTAGGCGCTGGTTTCATAGGTGGAAAAGGCTTCATTCGCCTTTTGAATTACCTCCGGCAGATCCACAAAAATGATCAGATCGCCGATTCTTTTAAGAGAAAGATCCTTAATCTCAAGAACTTCACGCGTAAGAAGCGTAAATCCGCTTTCATAATCGATTGTCCAGGCCGCGCCGCCCCTTGCAGCTGCTGCTTTATCCAGGGAGGTATCCTTAAGGTCGCTGCCGAGACGGGAGAGCAGGCCATGATTTGTGCTGTTTGCATAGTTGTTGTTGTAAAGAGAAATGCCGAGTACGCCGAAGCGGTTATAGGAGTTCTGGTAGTTGGAGAGCAGGGAATTGATGGATTTATTTGCATCAGAACGGATGATGGCATCATCAGAAGCATTGACGCGGACCAGGGAATTCTGGATGGTACTGGAGGAAATCGCCAGATAGGAAAGATCCTCAATGCTCTCCAGACGTTCCGCAATGATATAGGAAGAAAAGGACATGTTGCCGGAGATTGCGCGGTAAAGCTGACGGTTATGCGTGTTGGTCAGGATATTCATGCTTAGGAGAACAATGAGATATACAAAAGCGGAGCAGAACAGAATAATCGACAGAAGCTTCCTGCGTAAAGAGAGATTATTCAGTTTCCTGACAATCCGGTTTGTCTTTTTCATAGATGTGCCCAGCGCCTTTCCATGGTACAGTTTCAGT
>CAZPEW010000234.1:0-4362 GCA_964585695.1 uncultured Lachnospiraceae bacterium | reverse complement strand
ATTTATTTAGTTAGCGGATGGCTTTTTTACCCACACAAAGTAGTGAAGCCTCAAAAATACCCGTTTCTGAAGAAGGAACAGAATATTATTTTGTATCATCATGAGCATTTGGATGGCAGCGGTTTCTTTCATATTTCCGGACAAGATTTGCCGCTGAAAGCACAGATTATCAGCTTCGCTGACTATATTGACACGCACTTTCAGGCGGATAAATTTTATGGCGCTTATGCCGACAGAGCGAGACAACGAATCTTGTCTATGCGGGAAAGGCAATACGCCGCGCCCCTTTGCGACGCATTTTTGGAGCTGAGCCGGCGGCCTTGTTATCGCTTGGACCAGCGCCCGGAAAATATTTATAGGTGCTTGCATCGCGGTATTCCGGAAAGAACCGTGGATATGTCTTATGATGATCTGATCTGGATCACGGAAATCATGTCGGATATTATCGATGCCAAATCTCGTTTCACCTGGCGTCATTCAAAAGGCCTGGCGGAAAAAGCCGGGACAATGGCCGGGTTTTATGAATATGACAGCGTACAGCATACTAAATTGGTGATTGCCGCTAATCTGCATGATTTGGGAAAGCTGCTCATTCCCAATCGTATTTTGGAAGCCAATCGGGCTTTGACAGAGGATGAGTTTGCGCTGATTCAGTCGCATACCTATTATACGCGGCAGGTTTTGTCACAAATTGATGGGTTTGAGGATATTACGGAATGGGCGTCCAATCATCATGAAAAGCTTGATGGCAGCGGCTATCCTTATGGTAAGACGGCGGCGCAGCTGGATTTCAATTCCCGTTTGATGGGCTGTCTGGATATTTATCAGGCCTTGACCGAGGACCGCCCCTATCGTGAAGGCATGCCGCATGCGAAAGCCGTGGGGATTATGCGGGATCTGGCTGTCAGCGGACGCATTGATGCCAATATTGTTCGCGATGTGCAGTCTGTTTTTGGCGGATAATTTTGTCTAATAATTTAAACTTCCCACACTAAAAACCAATATAGTTCCTTGAAAGCTGTATATCTCAGAAGATAAAAAAGGCGTAAAGCCTCAAAACTTGGTACAATAGAAGTGCTAACAAACCATCCACCAAGGAGGCTTACGCCATGTCTATTGTATCATTGAATTCTGTTGATGAAAAGAACGTCTCACATGCTATTACCAATTTTATTTCGAATTTCAGGATTGTCAGCCTTTTGCGGAAGTGCGGTGCTGCAAAACTAAAAGGTACGCCGTCTCTTCTCCTTTTTACGTACATTCTGACCAATGCTTTTCGTGCGGGCAGTTTCTACATGCAGAATCAGATGGGATCCTTTTCGAAAAACACGTACTACCGTTTCCTTATGAATCCGCATGCAAACTGGCTCCGCTTCACAACACTGCTATCCCAAAAGATTATCAATGGACATCTGCGGTCACTAACTTCTGAAAATCGTGCAGACTGTTTTGTCATCGATGACTCCCTATACGAACGTTCCGGTTTTAAGCGTACAGAACTGGCTTCAAAAGTATTCGACCATGTATCCATGCGATACAAAAAAGGCTTTCGGCTTCTGACACTCGGCTGGACGGATGGTTCTACCTTCTTGCCAGTCAATTTTTCACTACTTTCTTCAGCAAAAGACCAGAATGTCCTTGGTCCAATGGTTAAGACTGACCATCGGTCTATTGCTGGAAAGCGTCGGATCATGGCTCGTAAGAAAGGTACTCACGTCATGATCTCATTGCTCAAAACGGCTTTGAAAGCTGGTCATCGTGCCAGGTATGTCCTGTTCGACAGTTGGTTTGCCAATCCACATCAGATTCTGGAAATCAACGATATGAGTATGAATGTCATTGCCATAATCAAACGCAGTTCAAAGATACAATATCTCTTCAATGGTGAGCGTTCAAATATCAAGTCCATCTATGCAGCTTGTAAGAAACGCCGTGGCAGATCAAGATATCTTCTATCTGTTCCTGTAAAAGTAGGACAGAACCGCAATGACGAACATATTATCAATGCCCGGATTGTCTGCGTACGTAACCGTAACAATCGTAAGGATTGGATTGCACTGATTTGCACGGACATGCATCTGAGTGAGGAAGAAATTATCCGGATTTACGGTAAGCGTTGGGATATTGAGATTTTCTTCAAGACCTGCAAGAGCAACTTATTGCTTCGTAAAGAATATCACGGCCTTTCCTATGATGGCCTTACAGCACATGTTGCATTGGTCTTTACTCGCTATATGCTGCTCGCGGTCTCAAAACGAAACAGTGAAGACGACCGGACGCTTGGTGAACTCTTTTATCTAATGGTATCAGAAATCGCTGATACCACCTTTCATACCTCTATGATGATTCTTGTTGAGGCAATGCTGTCTACAGTCCGGGAAATATTTCAAATAACTGATCAACAGATTGAAAAGTTCTATACAAATTTTATGAACAAACTGCCACTATCGATGTACCACCTTTTACAGGCAAGTTGATATATTTTATCCTTTGAGATATACGGTTTTCAAAATGTGGTTAGCATTTTAGGTATGGGAAGTTTAAGTAATAACTATAAAAAGTATTTTTAATAATTATTATCTCAAACTTCGCACCTTAAAAACATCAAAAAGCTCAATAGTACAGCCGTTACGCAGCTACTAACATTTCAGACTGGCAGACAGAATTGACCTGTCTGATCCGGTTTGGCAGCGATGACATAAAATCTGCTGCCATTGCCGCCAGTTTATCACTGTCCATAATGTCAGTCTGTTCAAGTTGCTTTACGAACTCCAGGATAATGAGCTCGACAGCAGCAGTTAGTGCTATATCAGCCAATTCCTCCGTGCTAATGAAGAAGAGTTCACCCAGACTGCGCTCGTCAACGCTTTCGCGTTGTTCCACAGCTAGCATCATGTAACGTGTGAAGACAATAGCTACGTGGGCAGTCATGGCATCATAAGAAAGCGAGCGGCTTTCCTTGCTCAGCTTCAGGTAGGTTTTGCAGATCTTGAAAAAGACCTCAATCTGCCAGCGCTTGCCGTAGTTACGGATAATTTCAGCTTCAGTAAGCGACATGTCGGTTGTGGCTAAGACAAGGTATTCACGCTTCTTGTTGCGGTTAGGGACGTAGACCAGACGTACCGGTGTTTCACGGCCCTCCTTGACAACCTTAACCTCAACGGAAAGTTTCCATGCTGCTTTGCCGCGACGTTTCTTATTTTGGCTGTAGATAGTCTTAATGTCTTGCATCTTTCCGTTGAAAAGGAAATGGATTTTGCTGGACTTTTTGACCATGCCGATGACATAATAGCCAATTTCCTTGATATCCAGCATTGCTGAAGGTGAGCAGAACCAACTGTCAAAGAGCACATGTTTAGCTGGAATGCCAAGGGTTTTAGCCTCCTTCAGCAGCTCAAGCACCACCTCAGTGCCTTTCATCTGAGCAATCTTGCGCTGCCTGCCGCCATTGCTTCTGGCGTCTACACTGACCGAGGCCTCTTGCATGCGGTTTTTCGCATTCTCTGTGGAAAGCAAACAGTGACTGACCGGCAGAACAGTATTGCCATCCGACCAGCACAACGTCAGCATGCGGAAGCCGTAGGTGTAGATATGCTTGGCGTGGTCAAAAACCTTGGCGAGGAGTTCTACCTTCTTAGAGCGGGCACGGCTGTATATGGAGTCATCTATGATGAGCACATTAAGTCGGTCTTTGCTGGTAAGCGGTTCGATGGTCTGTTTGATGATTTTTAGGCAAAGCAGCGATGTGAATTTCCGCCAGTTTGTGTGGCAGGACTTCATAAACCGGTAAAACGTATCCTTTCCGAAGGAAGCCTTTTCCGGGTGCAGTTTCATTTCCATGTACATGGACTTACTGGAAAATGCCATAGAGAATATGAAGAGGACAATCTGTATGGCCGGAACGCCGGTGATTTTGCGAGCATTTGCTTTCCGTAGGATTTGTCCAATACGGTAGGTGGCGAAGAAGTTCTGCATTTTCTGTGATGCAACGTTTTTCTGATGGACATCTTGTGTTATACTATTCATGGCATAAGCCTCCATTGGTTGGATTTTGTATGGTAACTTAATTGTACCAAATGGGCAGGGCTTATGCTGTTTTTATTAGGAAGATGCCTTGATTTTATTAGGATTGACAGGTCTTAATGGCCTGCGAAGTTTGAGTATATAAATATAAACAACCTAAAAATTGGGAATTTTAATTTGTATGAAAATACAAAAACATCTTGAGTTTTACCTGCATATTTGGTACAATAGTATTATGGATTGAGAATTAAGGATCAAGGATGTGACTAGTATGGAGATGATGTTGGCAGGCAGGCAGGCAGGCAGGCAGGCAGGCAGGCAGGCAGGCAGGCAGGCAGG
>CAZPEW010000233.1:0-4389 GCA_964585695.1 uncultured Lachnospiraceae bacterium | reverse complement strand
CTGGTCTGTGAATTTTGACGGAACACCGGATGACACAGCGAAGCATACCTATAATCAGGCATTCGCAATCTATGCGCTCGCCGCATACTATAGGGCTTCCGGCAGCCGGGAAGCACTGGATACGGCAGAAAAGCTGCATGCGGTCATCGAAGAAAAGTGCAAGGATGCATCCGGTTACCGAGAATCTTTTGACCGTTACTGGAAGCAGTCCGGGAATGAAAAGCTGTCGGAGGACGGATATATGGCCTCAAGAACAATGAATACCGTCCTCCATGTTATGGAGGCGTACACGGGACTCTGTGAAGCGTCACCTTCTGTAAAGTGCCGCAGGGATCTGATGGATACGGCAGATATGTTCAGCCGGCAGATCTACAATCCCGCAGAAAAACATCTGGAGGTATTCTTTGATCAGAAGATGAAGTCAATCTCGGATTTGTATTCCTACGGACACGATATTGAGGCTTCCTGGCTCCTGGACCGTGCAGCTGACACAGTTGGAGATGCGGAATTTACCGGTAAAATCCATAGGATAACGGATATTCTGGCCGAGGGAGTCCTGGAAAACGGATTTGACGGAAACAGTGTGAACAACGAATGCCTGAAAGGAACGGTCGATCAGACTAAAGTATGGTGGGTACAGGCTGAAGCAGTTGTCGGTTTTACGAATGCTTATTTTAAAACCGGAGACATCCGATACAGGACTGCCGCAGACCGGATCTGGGATTATATCAAAATGCATTTTATCGACCCCCGGCAAGGCGGGGAATGGTTCTGGGATCTGAGCCCGGAGGGAACACCTGACAGCCGGAAACCGATTACGGAACCATGGAAGTGTCCGTATCACAATGGCAGGATGTGCATGGAAATGATAAGACGGCTGGAAAAAGCCGCGGAGGAATGAGATGCTGCACAAGAGATATTATAAGGAACAGGAAAAACTGGATGCGCTGATCGGAAAAAAGAATCACAGGATGGATTTCTACAACGGAATTTATTCCAGGTGGGAGGATCCTGTCCTGACACGGGAGCACATTCCGGTCTTCTGGAAATATGATCTTGATGTCAGAACAAATCCGAACTTCCAGGAAAGACTCGGCGTCAACGCGGTTATGAATGCCGGAGCAATCGAATGGGACGGCAAAATATGCCTCATCGTAAGAATCGAAGGAAATGACCGGAAATCCTTTTTCGGGATTGCGGAGAGTGAAAGCGGTGTGGATGGATTTCACTTCCAGGAAAAACCGCTTTGCCTCCCGGATACCTGCCCGGAGGAAACAAATGTGTATGACATGCGTCTGACAAAGCATGAAGACGGATGGATTTACGGCGTTTTCTGCTCCGAATGCAAGGACCGCTCCAATCCGGACCTGGCGGCAGCAGCAGCGGCAGCCGGCATCGTCAGGACGCGGGATCTTATCCACTGGGAGCGTCTTGACAATCTCATTACCCGTAATTCCCCGCAGCAGCGGAATGTTGTGCTTCATCCGGAATTTGTGGACGGAAAATATGCATTCTATACAAGACCCATGGATGATTTCCTGAATACCGGAAGCGGCGGCGGGATCGGATTTGGCTTATGCGATGATATAACGCATGCTGTTATTGATCAGGAAATCATAACGAGCAGGCGCAGGTATCATACGATTACAGAGGCAAAGAACGGAGCGGGAGCCGTTCCGATTAAAACAGACCGGGGATGGATTCATATAGCCCATGGGGTACGCAGCACGGCGGCAGGTCTCCGGTATGTTCTGTATGCGTTTGCCACGGATCTGGAGCATCCGGAAAAGGTGATTGCGGAGCCTTCCGGAATGCTCCTCGGGCCGCGGGGCGGAGAAAGAACAGGAGATGTAAGCAACGTTGTCTTTACAAACGGAGCTGTTGTAAGGGATAACGGAGAGATATTTCTTTATTATGCTTCATCAGATACGAGGATCCATGTTGCAACGACAACGGTGGAGCTTCTTAAAGATTATGTTTTCAGCACACCGCAGGATCCTGGGAGATCAGCGGACTGTGTACTTCAGAGATGCAGCCTGATTGATGCGAATCTGAAGCTTCTCCGGGAGGAAAACAGGATATGAAAGAAAAACCTTTGGTTCCTTAAGAAAAGAGGAAAATTATGAATAAATACAGAATGATCAGTCCCGCTGTTCCGAATATTCCATGGCAGGAGAAGCCGGAAGGCGCTTTTCCGGGAGCGCCGGTATGGCGGTATCGCGGAAATCCGATTGTCGGAAGGAACCCTGTCAAAGGAGTGGCAAGAATTTTTAACAGTGCGGTCATTCCCTTTGAAGGGAGCTTCATCGGTGTATTCCGCGGAGAACAGACCAACGGAATTCCCTATATTTATCTCGGACGGAGCCAGGACGGAATAAACTGGAAATTTGAGGATGAAAAAATTGCGTTTACGGATAAAAACGGGGATCCCTTTATGCCGGTATACGCATATGATCCGCGGCTTGTGAAGGTAGAAGATACGTATTATATCATCTGGTGTCAGGATTTTTACGGTGCAGCTATCGGAATGGCGGAAACAAAGGACTTCAGAACATTTACCAGACTTGAGAATCCGTTTCTGCCGTTTAACAGGAATGCGGTGCTGTTTCCCCGGAAGATCAACGGAACCTACCGTTTGATTTCAAGACCGAGTGACAGCGGGCATACGCCATTCGGAGATATCTTTATCAGCGAGAGCCCGGATCTTGTATACTGGGGCAGACACAGACATATTATGAGTAAGTGCGATGCCTGGTGGGAATCTCTGAAAATCGGCGGGGGAGCCGCGCCGATCGAGACCAGTGAAGGATGGCTCCTGTTTTATCACGGTGTTGCCGGTACCTGCAACGGATATGTATATTCGATCGGAGGAGCGATACTGGATATCGATGAGCCGTCCCGTGTCAGATATCGCTGTGATACATTTCTTCTTACGCCGGAGGAGTGGTATGAGGAAAGGGGCTTTGTCCCGAATGTCTGCTTCCCGTGCGCTGCGCTCCATGATTCCGGAAGCGGCAGAATCGCTTTGTATTACGGTGCGGCAGATACGTATGTCGGGCTTGCATTTACAGAGCTTGACGCAGTTATTGATTATATTAAAGAACACAATGCAGCGGGAGAAAGCGATACGGAAACCGGAATCAGATAAACATACATTGAATCTGGGGAAATCTGTATTATTTAATAGGATATTCCGGCAGAATATGCTACCATAAAAGCCAGAAACAGGAAATGGAGCAGTATTATGCCGGATCATATTAAAATACGGGGCGCACGTGTACATAATCTTAAAAATATAGATGTCGATGTGCCGCTTAATAAAATAGTCGGGATAGCCGGAGTATCCGGTTCGGGGAAGTCGTCGCTGGCCCTCGGGGTACTATATGCGGAAGGCTCCAGGAGGTATCTGGAGTCGCTCTCGACCTATACGAGGAGACGGATGACAGGGGCTGCTGCGGCCAATGTGGATGAGGTGCTTTATGTGCCGGCATCCCTGGCCATGCATCAGAGACCTGCGGTGCCGGGGATCAGAAGTACATTCGGAACAGGTACGGAGCTGCTTAACAGTCTGAGACTGATGTTCTCAAGACTTGCAAGCCACAGATGCCCCAACGGACATTATCTGCCGCCGACGCTTGATGTGGCAGCCGGGAGAGAGCTGGTATGTCCTGTATGCGGTGCGCGTTTTTATGCGCCATCCGCAGAAGAGCTTGCATTCAACTCACAGGGAGCATGCAGAAAATGCGGCGGTACAGGCACAGTCATGATTGTGGATGAGTCAACACTCGTGCCTGATGAATCCATCTCCATAGATGACGGGGCGGTGGCTCCCTGGCAGACGCTGATGTGGTCGCTCATGAAAGATATTGCAAGAGAGATGGGCGTCAGGACGAATGTGCCTTTTAAGGATCTTACGAAAAAAGAACGCGATATCGTATTTCATGGTCCTGCGGTAAAAAAGAATATTATTTATCAGAACCGGACGAGCGGTGCCGCCGGAGACATGGACTTTACGTATTTTAATGCCACTTATACGGTTGAGAATGCTCTCTCAAAGGTAAGAGATGAAAAGGGCATGAAAAGAGTGGAGAAATTCCTGATCCAGGATGTCTGCCCTGCATGCGGCGGGACCAGGCTTACGGCTGCTGCAAGAGCGCCGAGGCTCTGTGGTCTGTCGCTCGATCAGGTCTGCACCATGACACTCAGAGAGCTGATTCCCTGGGTAAGGGCGGTCCCGCATTCGCTTCCTGCTGAAATGAAGCCGATGGCGGAGTCAATCTGCGATTCATTTCTTTCCATATCAAAGAGACTTATGGATCTGGGACTTTCCTATCTGTCATTGGATCGTGCGGCATCAACGCTTTCCACAGGAGAGCGACAGAGGATGCA
>CAZPEW010000232.1:0-4413 GCA_964585695.1 uncultured Lachnospiraceae bacterium | reverse complement strand
AATGTTTGCCGGCTCTTTTATTTGGAGTGCGCAGATCGGGAGAACAGTTCCGGCGTTTTGCATTTATCACAGAAACAGGAAGAAAAATGGAAAAAAAATACATTAAAATTCGCGGTGCGAATGAACATAATCTGAAGCATATTGATGTGGATATTCCGAGGGACGAGCTGGTTGTGCTGACGGGTCTTTCGGGTTCCGGCAAATCTTCACTTGCTTTTGATACTATTTATGCAGAGGGGCAGAGGCGGTATATGGAGTCGCTGTCATCCTATGCCAGGCAGTTCCTCGGACAGATGGAAAAGCCGGATGTGGAGCTGATTGAGGGACTGTCACCGGCAATTTCCATTGATCAGAAATCCACCAACCGGAATCCGAGATCGACAGTCGGAACTGTTACGGAAATCTATGATTATCTGCGTCTTCTGTATGCAAGAATCGGTATTCCGCACTGCCCGAACTGCGGGAGAGAGATACGCCGGCAGACAGTGGATGAGATGGTTGACCAGATCATGCGGATGGAAGAGGGTACCCGGATACAGCTTCTTTCTCCGATCGTCAGGGGCAAAAAGGGCATGCATGAAAAAGTGCTGAACAGTGCAAGGCATTCCGGCTATGTCAGGGTCAGGGTGGACGGAAACATGTATGAGCTCTCGGAGGATATCCCGCTGGATAAAAACATTCGCCACACCATCGAGATTGTTGTGGACCGTCTGGTTATCCGTAAGGGGATCGAGAAACGTCTTGCGGATTCCATAGAAAAGGTAGTGGAGCTTTCCGGCGGTCTTATGACTGTGGATGTTATCGGCGGGGATTCGCTGAATTTCTCGACGAACTTTGTATGCCCGGACTGCGGAATCAGTATTGATGAGATTGAGCCGAGGAGCTTTTCCTTTAACAATCCGTTCGGTGCCTGCCCGGAGTGCTTCGGTATCGGCTATAAGATGGAATTTGATGCGGACCTCATGATTCCGGACGAGAGTCTCAGCCTGAATCAGGGCGCCATATCCGTGCTCGGATGGATGAACTCCAAGGATGAGGGATCCTTTACGCACGCCATGCTTAAGGCACTTGCGGAGGAATACCGCTTCAGTCTGGATACACCGTATGAAAAGCTTGCACCGGAGGTGAGAGATATTCTTCTCCACGGAACCAGGGGCAAAAAGGTCACGGTGTATTATGAGTCGCAGTTCGGCAGAGGCAATGTGCATTCGGTACCGTTTGAGGGACTTCTGGAAAACGTGAACCGGAGGTATAAGGAGAGCTTTTCCGATAACATGAAGGCGGAGTATGAGCAGTATATGCGTATTACGCCCTGTCCGGTGTGCCGCGGGGCAAGACTGAAGGCTTCCAGTCTTGCAGTTACCGTAGGAGATAAAAACATTCACGAGGCAACAGAACTTTCCATAGAACGTTTTTATGACTGGATATCCAGTCTGCAGCTGACGGACATGCAGCAGAAAATCGGAGAGCAGGTTATCCGGGAAATCCGGGCGAGAATCAGATTCATGCTGGATGTCGGACTGGATTATCTTACTCTGAGCCGGACAGCCGGTACTCTTTCCGGCGGAGAGGCGCAGCGTATCCGCCTTGCCACCCAGATCGGTTCCGGGCTTGTAGGCGTTGCCTACATCCTGGATGAACCGAGTATCGGACTGCACCAGCGGGATAATGACCGCCTGATTGCAACACTCAAGCATCTGCGGGATATGGGAAATTCCGTCCTTGTAGTGGAGCATGATGAGGATACCATGCGCGCGGCAGACTGTATTGTGGATATCGGGCCCGGAGCAGGCGAGCATGGCGGCAGGGTCATTGCTGTCGGTACAGCAGAAGAGATCATGAAATGTCCGGAAAGCATAACCGGACAGTATCTGAGCGGCAAACGCAGAATAGAGGTTCCGGAAAAGCGCAGGAAACCTGCCGGCTGGATGACAGTCCGCGGCGCAGAGGAGAACAACCTTAAAAATATTGACGTTGCGGTTCCGCTCGGTATCTTTACCTGCGTGACCGGCGTCTCCGGTTCAGGAAAGTCCTCTCTTGTCAACGAGATTCTGTATAAAACACTGGCTAAAAAGCTGAACCGTGCCCGCACCATTCCGGGCAGGCACCGGGATATAGAGGGGCTGGATCAGCTGGACAAGGTCATTGATATCGACCAGAGTCCGATCGGCAGATCGCCGCGGTCCAATCCGGCAACTTATACCGGCGTGTTTGACATCATTCGCGATCTTTTTGCCGGTACGCAGGATGCAAAGACGCATGGATATACCAAAGGCCGGTTTTCCTTTAATGTAAAGAGCGGCAGATGCGAGGCATGCTCCGGAGACGGCATTGTCAAAATAGAGATGCATTTTCTGCCGGATGTATATGTTCCGTGCGAGGTATGCGGCGGCAAACGGTATAACCGTGAGACACTGGATGTAAAGTATAAGGGCAAGAGTATTTACGATGTTCTTGAGATGACGGTGGAAGAGGCACTTGGATTTTTTGAGAATGTGCCGTCTGTGACACGCAAGATTCAGACACTCTATGATGTCGGTCTTGGCTACATCAAGCTTGGGCAGCCGAGCACGGAGCTCTCGGGCGGAGAAGCGCAGAGAATCAAACTGGCAGCAGAACTCAGCCGCAGAGGTACCGGCCGGACTGTATACATCCTGGATGAGCCGACGACAGGTCTGCATTTTGCAGATGTGCACAAACTGATTGAAATGCTGCAGAGACTGGCTGACAGCGGCAATACAGTCATTGTTATCGAACACAATCTGGATGTGATCAAATGTGCGGACTATATTATCGATATGGGACCGGAAGGCGGTGACAGAGGCGGTACGGTAGTAGCTGCCGGCACACCGGAGGAGGTTGCCGGCTGCAAAGAATCCTATACAGGACAGTATGTCAGGAAGTATCTGAAGAAATGAAGACAGAATAAAGAAGACACAAAAAAGCACCCGTATATGCAGTTCTGACGATGTCAGCTGCATATGCAGGTGCTTTTTGTTTCCGTGGACCTGAGGGGAATCGAACCCCTGTCCGAAAACACATCCGCTTTCCTTCTACTATCATAGTACGCTTCGGAGATTCCCCGGCATCAGCAGATGCGCACGTCTGCTGGTGTCCGGTATCCTCTGATACGACCGCACCCTAGAGGAATCAGATACGTCGTTTCTCACATAGTCGAAGCCGGGATCTTAAAGTGTGAGTGCCCTAAGGCCGACTCGCTGCACTCAGGCAGCGTATGCTAAATTATCGTTAGCGTTTAAATTTAAGTTTGAAGTTTAACGCAACTGTCTTTCGGATAGCTTCTAAAGATTCAGTATCCCCGTCGAAACCAGTACAAGCCCTGATTCAGAATACATTAATATTGTAGCCGATATAAGGCTTCTTGTAAATGAAACAAATCTGAAATTTTTGAAATATTTGTTTGAATTTCTTAAAAATTATGATACCATCAATTTACTGAATTTATTCCGTTATATAAACATCAAATAAAAACCGGAAAAATCAGGGAAAGGGGATGTTTTATGGAAGTGGATTTTAAAATGCTGGGCAGGCAGATCAAAGCCGCGAGGTTAAAGCTGAATATGACACAGACGCAGCTTGCCGAGAAAATGGGACTGTCGAGGAATCACATCTCGCATATCGAGACAGGCGCCGGCAAATTGTCTTTTGAGTTATATGTTAAGCTATGCTGGATACTGCCGGTTTCACCGATTTATCTTCTGGAGGGGAATCTGGATGTTGACGAGGCAAACAGGCGGACTGACAAAGAGCGTTTTGATTATGAGTGCTACCAGGCAGCAATGGAAGCAGTTGCTGATTACAACCGTACATACGGGGAAAACCATGAGGAAAAACATATGTTGATATTTTTTGAAAAAGACTCGCCGTAGGACAGGCAGTGAGAAATTCCGGAGAGGGGAAGGCATCCTGACAGAAAATGTATAAAAATTACTTGCAATAATAATGATTCAAAAAAATTAATTTTTATAGACAACTTTAGCAAAATGAAGTACCATCATAATATCAATTGGTTCAAAAGACCGTGAGTCAGAATTTTAAAGGAGGATTGTGTATTATGATGAAGAAGGGAATGGGGGTTCTCCTCGCTTGTTCAATGCTGTTTTCATTAGCAGCCTGCGGCAGTAAAACGCAGCCGGCAGCGACAGCAGCGGCGTCAGAGACAACCAAGGCAGCGGAAACAGCAGCAGAAACAGCAAAGGCGGCAGAGACAGCAGCGGGCAGTACAGCAGAAACGAGTGCTGCGGCATCTGCAGGCAGTATGGATGATCTGATAGCTGCTGCAAAGGCGGAGGGATCTCTTACGGTTTATGGTTCCTGTGAGGAGGAATATCTTTCTGCAGTCTGCCAGAACTTCGAGAAAATATACGGGATCAAGACGCAGTTCCAGAGACT
>CAZPEW010000231.1:0-4428 GCA_964585695.1 uncultured Lachnospiraceae bacterium | reverse complement strand
CTTATAATTCAGTCACGTATAGCAATTTGTTATATTTCGTTCTAGTGTTAAAACATTTAGTGAGGAGATGTGAAACCAATGGAGAAGAAGGCAAAAGCTGCTGTAAAGGCAACAGAAGCAAACAAGGATGCTGCATTAAAGGAATCTTTTGCAGAGATTAAAAAAGCTGCAGAGGAAAAGGTTGCAGAGGTCAAGGCTGCTGTTCCTGCAGTAAAGAAGGAAGCAGAGCAGAAGGCTGAGGCTGTAAAGAAGGTTGTTGAGGCAAAGAAGGAAGCTGTAAAGAAGGCTGCTCCTGCAGTTAAGAAGGAAGCAGTTAAGAAGGCTGCTCCTGCAGTAAAGAAAGAAGCTGCAAAGAAGGAAGACATCAAGACAACCATTTCATTTGAGTTTAACGGCAAGCAGGTCAAGGCTCTCGATGTCAAGGATAAGGCAATCAAGGCTTATCTGGCAAAGAACAGAAATACAGAAGTTAAGACTATGGAAATCTATATTGTTGCCGCTGAAAATGCTGCATACTATGTAGTTAACGGTGTTGCTTCCGAGGACTTCAAGATCGATCTTTAATTTATATATGACAGATTCTCAAAGCGATATGACAGGCGTGATTGCGTCCGGCCATATCGCTTTTTCTTATAGAACTTCCATACTGACCGGGAAAGACCGGGAAGAAAACACAAGAGACAGAAAGGAAACCAGATGAAACAGCTTCCCGATGCATTTTTAAATCGAATGAGAGAGATCCTGCAGGATCAGGATGAGTTCGATGATTTTATCAGAAGTTATGATGAGGTGCCTTCCCGCGGACTCCGGCTGAATTTAAAGAAGCTGCATGAACTTCATGAGAGCGATCACAGGATCACCTATGAAAAGCTGACAGAAGACTGGGGACTGACGCCGCTTGCGGAGGCCACGTTTATTGAAACCGATGCAGGCAGACAGTACCGTGAATTTTATCTGGATGAGGCACGTCTTGCGGAAATGGGCATCCGGCCCGGCAAACATCCCTACCATGAAGCCGGGCTTTACTACCTGCAGGAGCCTTCTGCCATGCAGGCGGTCATGCATCTTGATATCCGTCCGTATGACCGGGTCATTGATCTCTGCGCGTCGCCGGGCGGGAAATCGACGCAGGCAGCGGACCAGCTGTCGGAGGCGGCAGGCGGTTTTATTCTGGCGAATGAGTATGCCGGAAACCGGGCGCGTATTCTCTCCTCGAATTTTGAACGCATGGGTATCCGGAACGGGATTATCCTGAATGAGGATACGGCCAGGATTGCAGATCATTTCCCGATGTATTTTACACGCGTCATCGTTGATGCACCATGCTCAGGGGAGGGAATGTTCCGGAAAGACGATACAGCGGTTCTGGAATGGAGTCCGGAGAATGTTGAAAACTGTGCACTGCGTCAGCGGGAAATTGTGTCAAATGCGGTCCGTATGATTGCTCCAGGCGGAAAGATGAGCTATTCCACCTGTACATTTGAGAAATCAGAGGATGAAGAAATAACGGCCTATATTCTTTCCCTGGATCCGGCACTCTCGCTCCTGTATGAGAAAAAGATCTGGCCGCATCGTGAAGAAGGAGAGGGTCATTATATCGCAGTTTTCCGTAAAGAAGGGAAAGATCTTACGGAAAATGCCGGCAGTCCGGAAAGCAAGAACAAGACGGAGTTTATATATGGCGATTCCGATGTCAGACTGTACCGTCAGATGAAAAAGAAAGACCAGACATATCTGATTCCGGATTTTCTGCCGGATGTGAGAGGACTCAGAGTGCTGCGGGAAGGTATTTTGAAGGAGACAGAGCTGAAGAACCGGAAAGAACCGGAACATGCCTATATACATGCACTGGATTTGAACCAGAGCTTCCCTGAGGACGAATTCTCCGTTCTTGATCTGAAAGCAGAGGATCCGCGGACAGATCAGTATCTGCATGGTCTTGAGATCACTGCAGAAGCAATGAAAAACGGCTACTGCATCGTCGCCTGCGACGGAGCAGCACTCGGACTCGGAAAGAATGTGAATGGAAGAATCAAGAATCATTATCCCAAGGGATTGCGTTTCCTATGAAAAAAATATCTTTTCAGTGTGAAATTTTTAACATATTTAACAGTTTATCTTGAATTTATAGGTGTTTCCATATACAATATAATGGAAATAAATTGGGGAGAATTTTCTCTCTTCTTTATACACGAAATGGAGGATAAAAAATGGATAATCAGTCAACATCATCCGCTATGACAAGAATTAAGTCATTACTGGATGAGTTCAGCTTTGTCGAGATCGGAGCCCTTGTTCAGGCAAGATCAACAGATTTCAACATGGCTGAAAAGAAGGCACCTTCAGACGGTGTAATCACCGGCTACGGAACCATTGACGGCAATCTGGTGTATGTGTATGCACAGGATGCCGCTGTACTCGGCGGTTCTATGGGTGAGATGCATGCTAGAAAGATTGCCAATCTTTATGACATGGCAATGAAGATGGGAGCACCTGTGGTCGAACTCATCGACTGCAGCGGCATAAGACTCCAGGAAGCCTGCGATGCACTTTACGGCTTCGGCAGAATCTATCACAAAAAGACACTTGCAAGCGGTGTTGTACCTCAGATTTCGGCAATTTTCGGAACCTGCGGGGGCGGCATGGCTGTGCTGACGGCTTTATCAGACTTCGTTCTGATGGAAGACAGCAAGGCAAAGCTTTTTGTAAATGCACCGGATGCTGTTCAGGGTAATAAGGATGAAAAGATTGCCGGCGCAGCTTCACAGGCAGAAAATGGCGCTGTTGACTTCAGAGGAACAGAAGAAGACATCTTTAATGAGATCAGGAGACTGGTTTCTGTTTTACCTGCAAACAATGAAGTTACGGATACATATGAGGACTGCACAGATGATCTTAACAGATCTGTTGCAGGAATTGATAAAATGGATGCGGCAGAAGCTGCTGCACAGATCGCAGATAACGGCATTTTCATTGAGACCCGCAAGGAGTATTCGAGTGATGTCGTTACAGGATTCATCAAACTGAACGGACAGACAGTCGGCGTTGTTGCCAACAAGGATCCGGAGCTCCGTTTCAAAGGTGCAAAGAAGGCTGCAAAGCTTGTTAATTTCTGTGACGCATTTGAGCTTCCGGTACTGACGCTTGCATCTGTTACTTCCTATCACAACTGTGAGCAAAATGAAAAGAATATTGCAAAGGCTTCTGCAGAGCTTGCATCTGCTTATTCCAATGCATCAGTACCGATGGTTACCGTTGTAAAGAATGCATACGGAACAGCAGGACTGACAATGGGTTCAAAGGCTCTCGGCATTGATATGGTTTATGCATTCGCGGATGCAAAGATCGGTGTCATGGATGCAAAGAAGGCAGTTGAGATCATTTATGACGAGTCTCCTGCAGATGCAGCAAAGGTAAAGGAATTTGATGAGAATCAGAATTCGGCACTTGCCGCTGCAAGAAGAGGCTATGTGGATGATGTAATCAAGGCTGAGGAAACAAGACAGAGAGTCATCGCAGCACTTGAGATGCTTTATACAAAGAGCGTCTACAGACCTGAAAAGAAGCACGGAACGGTATGAGAGGAGACAGGATGAATAAATGGGTCAGAAAGGCAATCCTGGGCATTGCTCTGATTCTGAGTCTTGGTTCCCTGGCCGCCTGCGGCAAAAAGACCGAAGATCTTACGATTGATCCTACACAGAAGGCATCTCTGGAGCAGTCCGGTCAGCAGTATGCACAGTCTATCTACGGGCTGTCTGCTGAGGATCTGGATTCCAGCATTACTTCTGCAGAAAAGGAAAAGAATGCAGTCGTATATAATGGTCTTACAAATTATAAGGGCGACTTTTAAAGACTCGGTAAGTTACAGAGCGTTGACAGCGTGGTTGCATCAAAAACGAAGGAAGGTTATGAACTTGTAATCGACTCGACTTTTGAACAGCGCAAGATGAAAATGACACTTGGACTGAGTGATGATATGCAAAGTATCACAGAACTGTCATTTGAACCGGTTTATACATTGAAAGAGGAAATGACCGATGCAGGCGGAAACTTTATTGTCGGTATGGTTACCGTATTTGCAGTACTGATCTTTATTTCCTTTATTATTTATCTTTTCAAGTATGTCAACGTATTTGCCAACAACCTTGAAAAGAAAAAGAACACCGGAAACGCAGCACCAAGAAAGGCAGCACCGGTTCAGAAAGCCGCAGCTGTCATGACAGTACCTGCTGCTGCAGCAGTGCCGGCAGCTCTGTCAGGAGATGAACTTCAGGCAGTGATCGCTGCCGCAATTGCAGCATATGAGAGTGAGAACGGCTCTGACTTTGCAAAGGGACCTACACTTAACAATGGACTGGTTGTCCGTTCAATCAAGAGACACTATTAATCAGGGCGATGGGTTGCCCCATTTTAAAAGGATGGTAT
>CAZPEW010000230.1:0-4433 GCA_964585695.1 uncultured Lachnospiraceae bacterium | reverse complement strand
TGTCTGTACGGAAAGCTCTGCCGCCTTATCTGCCATACCTTTTGCCACCGTCAGAATCGTACCTTCCTTTGGCTTCATAACGGCTTTATAAGCAGTCTCCACGCCTCGTCCGAATGCTCTTGCGACCGTAAGACTGTCAATGGTCTCAATACCGGACTCTCTGACCTCTTTGGTAAATCCGCGGATCAGCTGCGACAGAATAACACCGGAGTTACCTCTTGCACCGCGGAGAGATCCGGACGCCATTGCCTTTGCGACATTCTCAATCGTCGGCTCTCCGATTGCAGCCACTTCCTTTGCTGCGGACATGATGGTCATTGTCATATTTGTTCCGGTATCGCCATCCGGCACCGGGAACACATTCAGTTCATTGATCAGTTCCTTTTTTGCATTCAGATTATTTGCGCCTGCAAGAAAGGCGTCACGAAGCTGCTTTGCATCTATCTGATTACCCACGGGTAAATCCTCCTTCAATACGAATAAACTCAGTCGATCACGCGGACGCCTTCTACATAGATCTTTACGGAATTTACCTTCATGCCGGTGTATTCCTCGACCTTGTATCTGACGTTTTCAATCAGATTGTCTGAAACAGCCTGAATGCTGACGCCGTAGGCCACAATAACATGGAAATCAAGTGATATTTCATTATCCTCAATGACAACATTGATTCCTTTTGTAAGGCTCTCTCTTTTAAGAAGCCGGGCGAAACCGCCCTCCTTCATGGAGACCTTTGCCATACCGACGATACCGAAGCATTCCACTGCTGTAGTTCCGGCATAGGTCGCGATTACATCGGGAGTGATCTGTATTTCACCCATTTTGGATGTGATAGTTCCCTTCATATATTACCTCCAATGAAAACGTTCAAACAGAATATGATACATTGATTGCTGAACTGTTCAGCAGTCATACTTTTGACACTCATATTTTATTATACAACAAAGTGTCTCTGAATGGAAGAAGCGGAAGATCCGCACGCTGGCACGCCGCCCTGCCTTCTCTGATCAGCTCTGTCTTCATGCATGTTTATGAATGAAAAAAGGGTATCACGGCATCGCCGCAACACCCCTTAAATTCAACTTATCATATGGAGCGGTTTACTCAGCCTTAGCTGCTGAAACAGCGCGCTCAACTTTTCCTGATCTTAAGCAGGAAGTACATACATACATCTTCTTTGTACCACCATCAACCTGAACTCTAACAGACTTTACATTAGCTTTCCACATTTTATTGGATCTTCTGTGTGAATGGCTGACCTTGTTACCGAAGTGAACTGCCTTCTCACATATCTCGCATTTTGCCATGGTTGCACCTCCCTTTCTTTGTAAAATCGGATTCTCATTTCTCAAATCCGCGACTTACCTAGTCTAGCAAAAAACATTACAGATTGCAAGTACAAATTGCAGAAAATACAGTGATTTCTGTTCCCGGACCTCATTATTCCGTAATAATCTCCGGTTTGCTCTCATCCATCATCTTATCTGCAGCCTCCGAAGCTGCCTTTGTCACACGGTTTCCGCCGGTAATTCTGTCCAGCGCGTCCGGAAGCATATCGAGCAGTTTGGTGATCGCATCCTGGTTTTTGATATTCACAAGCTTCATATTGCCGTTCTGGATCACAAGAACAGCAGTCGGCGTAATCTTGGAGCTCATGGCGCCTGCACCTGCATTTCCGTTTTTTTTCTCTTTGTCCTCTGCAAATCCGCCGGCTCCCATGCCGCAGCTGACCTCAATCAGCGGAATCAGTGTGGCATCGCCGACCTTGACCGGCTCACCGACAACCGTCTTGGAAGATACAAAACCATCCATACCGCTGAAAATGGTATCCATCAGTTCCTTCACATTATTCCTGTCCGCCATCACTGTCTCCTTTGATTGCTTTTAATATATATTTTCTGGTTGTTTTATTTCTGAACAGCCGGATTCCGACAACTGCCACATGAATCAGCCGTATATGCCCGCGGAAGGCAAGCTCACCTTCCAGGACATTTCTGTCAAATACCGGAGTAACCGTACATTCCTTTTCATATACCGGGTAAAATATGCTGAGGAGGCCCAGTATCCTTCCGACCGTATACGGATCATCCAGGCCGAATGTCACATCTCCTCTCAGCTTCCGCGGACGGATATGGTGAAGAAGATATTTGATCTGGCACACCGTAAGCTGCAGTGCTTCCTTGTTTTCATCCTCGGAAAGCCATCGCAGGGTTTTTACAAGTGTTTCCTTATTCATCTGACCTCCCTGACTGTCTGCAGCTTTGTTATGATGCCTTTTTCCTGTGCTTTCTGTGTCCCTCTGCCGGCGTACTCCCGGCGATGGTACGGAAAAGCACCTTTGCTCCGTAGGTGAGTCCGTTTCCGCGGCTGATCTCCGCATGTCCGTAAAACGTCTTAAAAAGCCAGCTTACGGAAACCTCAGCATGATAGTCCGCACCGTTTTCCGGTTTATTTCCATATCCCCGGTAGCGGATCGGAACAAAAAGAATAATGAGAAGCAGTAAAAGAACAAGACCGGCAAGGCACAGAAGAATCAGTCCGATAATCTTTAATATGGTCAGTAAGATGATCAACTTGTCTCCTCCGGTCTGGTTCTGTCTGTCATGAGCCGGTCCTTCAGCATTTCCTCAACGCATTCCACCGCATCCTGATAGCCATAGCCGATTCCCAGTACAATAAAATCCACGGAATCAAATCCGGGATTCAAAAGCATTGCCGAATGATATATTTCATAAAGGTTGGGTGCTTTTGCTTCTGTTATAAGATAAGCCGCCGGCAGGAAATGTCTCTCCCGCAGATTATCAAGAATATAGGCTTTCCTTTGAGAAGCATGTCTGCCCCAGTACATCTGCTTGGAAAAAATCATTTCAGTATTTCTCCAGAATAGTCCGTCTTACAAGATCCAGTGCCTTCATGACAGACTGCTCTCTGATTTTGGCTCTGTCTCCGTTAAAATGACATTCGAGGACCTGCGTCTTGCCCTTTGCGTAGCAGCTGATGTAAACCAGCCCTACCGGTTTGTTTTCCATCGCATCCGGTCCGGCATTTCCGGTTATGGCCACGCTGATATCCGCCTCCGACTCCAGTACGGCACCGACAGCCATGTCTCTTGCACAGTCAGCCGAAACAGCGCCGTCTTTTTTAAGCAGCTCTTTTTTTACCGACAGAACCTTTTTCTTTGCCTTGTTGCTGTAGGTAACAAATCCCAGCTTGAAGATCTGACTGGCACCCGGGACATCCGTGATTCTGGAAGCGATCATGCCGCCGGTAAGACTCTCTGCCGTTGTCAGGGTAAGACCCTTCTTTTTGAGAAGTCCTACAACCGTATCTGCAAGTGTCTGATTCTCTTCCTGCGTAAATACAGATTCTCCGAACCGCTTCACGATTTCCCTGACAACCGGTTTCAGAAGTTCCTCTGCCTTTGCCTCGGAATCTGCCTTGGCTGTCACCCTTACATCCACCTCTCCGAGTTTTGCATAGGTTGCAATCGTCGGATTGGTCTGTCTGTCAATGAGATCCAGAAGCGTATCCTCAACCTGAGACTCGCCGATACCCGCAATCTTGATCATCACGGAGGCAAGATGCTCCGGCGACAGAGACCGGATATAAGGAACCACCTGCTCCTCAAACATCGGCTTCATCTCATGCGGCGGCCCCGGCAGCAGAACGGCAGACCGCGCACCGTCTCTCAGAATCAGCCCCGGTGCGGTGCCATTCGAATTTTCCAGCACAAGCGCTCCCTCCGGAACCATAGCCTGCCGGAAATTATTATCCGTCAGCTTGAAATTCCCCTTCCGGACATAATCCTCAATTCCGCTGCGGATTGCAGGGTTTTCCTTCAGCGGCATATGCAGAACCTCTGCGCAGACATCTCTTGTCAGATCATCCTCTGTCGGACCGAGCCCGCCGGAAAGGATAACGATATCTGCTCTTGACATTGCTGTTTTAAATACTTCTGACAGACGCTCCCTGTTGTCTCCGACAGTTTCCTGATACTGGATTACCGCGCCCAGCTTGGTAAGATTGGCTGCCATATACTGCGCATTTGTATTTACAATATTTCCCATCAGGATTTCCGTCCCGACGGTAATCAGTTCAACGACCATTACATGCCTCCCTCTGTGATCACCCTGGCATTCTTAATAATGTAATCCAGAAGCGATACGATCGTAAGAACAAGTGCAATGCCTGCGAGGATATCTGTAAAGACCTCAAATGCCGGTATATTGAGGATCAGCAGAATGATCGTAAACATCTGCGATACCGTTTTGAATTTGCCCCACCAGCTGGCGGCAATAACAATGCCCTTGTCCGATGCCACAAGACGGAAACCGGAAATAATGAATTCACGGGCGATGATTATGATAACGTACCATGCCGGCAGCTCTCTGAGTTCAATCATGCAGATCAGCGCCGAACAGACCAGAAGCTTG
>CAZPEW010000229.1:0-4505 GCA_964585695.1 uncultured Lachnospiraceae bacterium | reverse complement strand
ACGGATGGCATGCTCATATAACAGCCTGCCTTCTTCTGTCAGTTCAATGCTCCGGCTGCCCCGCTGGAAAAGTGTGCATCCCAGCTCCTTCTCCAGAAGACGGATCTGCGTGCTGACCGGCGGCTGCGTCATCCCGAGGCGCCTGGCTGCGCCATTGATTGTTCCGGCCTGCACAACAGCCGTAAAATATTTAAGCTGCAGAAGCTCCATTTTCCATCCTTCTCTCTGTCTCAATGTTTTACGTATAGTTTCTATATGTAAATTATGAATTGACTATACCCCGGATAATCGTAAAATACAAGTGGCATATGAATCCGGCCGCGAGCCCGGCCGTCCTGTGCCATATGACCTATCAAAATTTACGGAGTGCAATATGAAACAGTTATTCAGATTTCTGGAACATCATAAAAAAGAAAGCATACTGGCACCTCTTTTTAAAATGCTGGAAGCCCTGTTTGACCTCTTTGTTCCGCTGATCATGGCAGATATCATCAATGTCGGAATTGCAGAAAACAATCTCCCGTATATTTTAAGACGCTGTCTCCTTATGATCCTCCTCGGTATCATCGGTCTTGCCTGCAGCATAACAGCCCAGTATTTTGCATCAAAGGCGGCGGTTGAAGCCAGTGCCGGCATCCGCCACGATCTTTTTGCAAAAATCCAGTCGCTGGACTTTGCGGAAACAGACGGTTCCGGCACCGGAACACTGATCACCCGCATGACCAGTGATGTAAACCAGGTACAGAACGGTCTGAATATGTTTCTCCGTCTGTTTCTCCGCTCTCCTTTTGTTGTGCTGGGCGCCATGCTGTTTGCATTTACCATCAATAAAAGGGCCGCTCTCATTTTTGTCATTGTCATCCCGGTATTAAGTCTTGTGATCTTCGGCATCATGCTGAAAACCATACCGCTTTACAGGAAAGTACAGGGGCTGCTGGACCGTCTTACCGTACTTACAAGAGAAAATCTGACAGGAGTGCGTGTCGTCCGCGCATTCGCAAGAGAAAAAGAAGAAACAGCGCAGTTCCGGGCAGCTGACGGGGCACTTCTTTCTGCACAGCTTTCCGTCGGCCGGCTCTCTGCACTGATGAATCCGCTGACTTATACGATCATCAGCATCGCGGTCATCGCCATCCTCAAGGCAGGTGCAATCGAGGTCCGGATCGGAGCAATGCGTACCGGTGATGTCATTGCACTCGTAAATTACATGAATCAGATCCTGATCGAGCTGGTAAAGCTCGCAAACCTGATCATCCAGATGACCAAGGCAAGCGCCTGCGCGGGCCGGATCAATGCAGTGCTGGCTCTGAAACCGGAGATGCGGTTCGGAACCGAGGATCTCGCACAATGCAGCCGGATGCCGGGCCTGCCTTCTTCTGCGCAGCCGCTGCAGGGAGGTCAGCCGCTGCCGCAAGGACAGCCGCTGTCCGGTAAAACGGATCCTGCCGCAATTGCATTTTCCCATGTCAGTCTCTCCTACGCAGGTGCAGCCGAGAGCCTCTCGGATATCAGCTTTACCGTCCGGCAAGGGCAGACCATCGGCATTATCGGCGGCACCGGCTCCGGTAAAACAAGTCTTGTAAGCCTCATTCCGCGCTATTACGATGCATCGGCCGGAGAAATCCGTCTGTTCGGCAAGGATATCCGCGCGTTCTCAAAGGAAAGTCTGCGGCACGGGATCAGCACTGTCATGCAGCGGGCACAGCTTTTTTCCGGCACGATCCGCAGCAATCTTTTATGGGGCAATGCAGATGCCTCTGATGATGAAATCTGGTCGGCTCTGGAAATCGCGCAGGCTTCTGAGGTTGTGCGTTCCAAAGAAAAACAGCTGGACGAGCCTGTCGAGCAGGGCGGCCGGAATTTTTCCGGCGGGCAGAAGCAGCGTCTCTCCATTGCGAGATCCATCCTTGCACACCCGGCGATCCTTATTCTGGACGATTCCTCCAGTGCACTTGACTATGCAACCGACGCAGCCCTCCGGAAGGCACTGCAGTCGCTGCCCAGGGACCTGACGGTTCTGATTGTAAGCCAGCGTACCGCCAGTCTGCAGCATGCAGATCAGATACTGGTGCTGGATGACGGCCGTCTCGTCGGAACAGGCACCCATGCAGAGCTTGTAAATACCTGCAGTGTATACAGAGACATTTACGAAAGCCAGTTCAGACAGGCGGAAAATCCTGCCGCACCGGCAGAAGCTGCAGGAAAGGAGGACGTAAAAAATGTTTAAAAATATCAGAGAAGATGGCACGCTCTCCCGGGTACTCAGCCTGATCCGCCCATACTGGTTTCTGGTTCTCCTGAGTGTCCTGACTGCAGCTGTTTCCGTGATCGGTCAGCTTTATATTCCGATACTGACCGGCCGGGCCATCGACCGGATGACTGCTGCAGGCAGTGTAAATCCGCCCGGGATCGAGGGAATCCTCCTCCGGATCCTGTCGGTTGCACTTCTCTCTGCGCTGGGGCAGTGGCTCATGGGAATCTGCAATAATAAAATCACCTATCTGGTCAGCCGGAATCTCCGGGACGCTTCCATGGAAAAGATCCAGGTACTTCCGCTCCGTTATCTTGACAGCCATAAAACAGGCGATCTCGTAAGCCGTATCATTGCTGACATTGATCTTTTTACCGACGGACTCCTGATGGGCTTTACCCAGCTTTTTACCGGCGTGCTCTCAATTGTCGGCACGATCTTTTTCATGCTGTCCGTAAATGTACCGATTTCTCTGGTTGTCCTCCTGATCACACCGCTTTCGCTTCTCGCGGCATCTTTTATCGCAAGGAAAACCTACCGCTATTTCTCGGAGCAGAACCGTGTGCGCGGCGACCAGACCGCACTCATCAATGAACGGATTGAGGGTGTCAAGGTTGTACAGTCCTTTGGACACGAAAAAGAAAACCTTGCAGAATTTGATGCGATCAATGACCGTCTCTGCAAGGTAAGTCTTAATGCTGTTTTTTATTCCAGCACCACCAATCCCGTGACCCGTTTTGTAAACGGCATCGTCTATACCGGTGTCGGACTCATCGGTGCGCTCACTGCCATCCGCGGTGGTATTACAATCGGCGAGCTCAGCTGCTTTCTGACCTATGCAAACCAGTACACAAAACCGTTTAATGAAATCTCGGGTGTGATTACCGAGATGCAGAATGCACTTTCCTGTGCCGCCCGTGTATTTGCTTTCCTCGATGCGGAGGATCAGGTGCCGGAGGATGCGGATGCAAAGTCTCTTCCTGCCGCCTCGGTTGATGGCTCTGTGGAAATCAGAGATGTTTCCTTCCGCTACACGCCGGACCGTCCGCTGATTGAGGATTTCCGCCTCTCCGTCCATCCGGGTGAAAGGGTGGCGATCGTCGGTCCTACCGGCTGCGGCAAGACAACCTTCATCAATCTGCTGATGCGCTTTTATGATGTCGATTCCGGGAGCATCTCTGTTTCCGGCACAGATATCCGCCGTCTCAAGAGGCAGAGTCTGCGCACAGACTTCGGCATGGTTCTCCAGGATACCTGGCTTAAAAGCGGAACCATCCTTGAGAATATTGCCTACGGGAAACCGGAAGCATCCAGAGAGGAAATCATCCGGGCGGCAAAGGAATCTCATGCCGACAGCTTCATCCGGAGGCTCCCGCAGGGCTATGACACTGTAATCGGTGAGGACGGCGGAAGTATCAGTCAGGGGCAGAAACAGCTGCTCTGCATTGCTAGAGTCATGCTCTGTCTGCCGCCGATGCTGATTCTGGATGAGGCAACCAGCAGCATCGATACCCGCACGGAAATCCGTATACAGAAGGCATTCGCCGTACTGATGCGCGGACGCACAAGCTTCATCGTTGCACATCGTCTCTCCACCATCCGTGAAGCGGACATCATCCTCGTCATGCGGGACGGAAAAATCATAGAGTCCGGCACACACGATGCACTTCTTGCACGGAACGGTTTCTATGCGAAGCTTTACAACAGCCAGTTTGAGGGAATTGCAATATGACAGAATGCCTTAATCATGCGCACAGTTCATCAGCGCCTGCCGGTCGCGGATATAATAACCGTTTTCCTTTTTTTCCAGGATTCCGTTCCTGCAGAACTGATCCAGGATCCGGAACATATGACGGTAGCTCACACCGACAGAGCAGGCTGTGTCGGTAAGCACATCCGAAAAAACATCCCGGCGTGCACCGCGCAGGATATAATCCGCAAGCCTTGCCTCCCCGGATTTCAGCGACATTGCCGTATAGTTTTCCGAGCTTCTCATCAGCTTCCGGGACAGTTCCCTCGCTGTCTGGTTCAGAAAAACAACATTCGAACGGATTTCTTTCCGGTTTGCTGCATAAGGCAGAAGCAGACATTCAAATGAAGAGACCGCAATGACAGTAGCCGTTGCGGTCTTTTTTACGCAGGGTGCACCGCCTGCAGGGTCAAACCCCCGGTCCGCAGGAGATGCGTCCTCATAATCCGCCATCAGTTCAAGGTCTCCCAGCATTCCGTCTGACACATAAAAGCAGAGAATCAG
>CAZPEW010000228.1:0-4511 GCA_964585695.1 uncultured Lachnospiraceae bacterium | reverse complement strand
CCCAAACCGCTTCTGAAAACGGAAGTCGTTTTTCTTTATTATGTTTATGGTCTCCTGCGGAGATATCAGTTTATTCATGTATCACAGTTTAGCATAGGAGAGAAATAAAGTAAATCGCATCAAAACCTGGTTTTATTTTGCAGAAATAATGGTATAGTGAACACAGCAAAATATAAGCGCAAATGAGGAGCATAGCATGGAGACTTCCCTTAATGAAAACACATATGAGCTTCTGAAACATGACATTATGAGTTTCAAACTGATTCCGGGCGAGGCGGTGTCTGCAGCCAAGATTGCAGAGCGTTATAAAGTCAGCAGGACACCGGCTAGAGAGGCGATCGTAAAACTGGAGAAAGAGGGACTGGTTGAGATCATACCGCAGTCGAGAACACTCATCTCCAAGATTGATTTAAGGAGAGCAGAACAGGAGTGGTTTGTACGTTCTTCTCTGGAGGTGGACATGGTGCCGCTGTTTATCCGTAACTGTACGGACGCCGGCATTCAGCGGCTTAAGGATAATTATGAGCAGCAGAAAAAAGCCCATACGCCGATCGATACGGAGGATTATTTCCGCCTGGACAATGAGTTCCACAGTATCATCTATGACATTGCTGGAGAGCAGCTCTCGAATGATATTATAGCCACGCATATGACACATTATAACCGTATACGCTTTCTGACGGATCTCTCATCTGCAATACGTGATAAAACGCTGCATGAGCATGAGCAGATTATTGAAGCGGCAGAGGACCGGGATATTGAGTGGATGCAGGCGGTTCTGAAAAAGCACATTCGCAGGATACATGCAGAGCAGAATGAGATAGTGGAAAAGTATCCGGATTACTTTGCCTGAGAGCTGGTTCCTTTGACAAATTATAAACAAATATTGACAGCATAAAACTGACATGTTAGTATTACAGCATAGAGCATGAATGAACGGAAATTCATTTGGGTGAACGCATAGGCATGCGGATTTCAGAGAGAATCAGAAAGCAGGAGGTATTGTAATGAAAATGACGTTTCGCTGGTACGGAAAGAACAGTGATTCCGTATCTTTAAAGCAGATCAGACAGATTCCGGGGATGAGCGGACTGATGGGATTCCTGGACTACAAGGCAGCAGGCGAGGTCTGGACACCGGAGGAAATCAAGGCTTACATTGACGATGTACATCAGGCAGGTCTTGCGTGCGAGGTAATCGAGAGTGTCAATGTCCATGAGGATATCAAGATGGGACTCCCGACGAGAGACAAGTATATTGATGCTTATATCGAAACAATCCGCAACCTCGGCAAAGCCGGAGTAAAGTGTATTGTTTATAATTTCATGCCGGTACTGGACTGGCTGCGTACCGATCTTGCCCGTGTTATCCCTGAGGATGGCTCCAACAGTCTTTATTTTGATGAGGAAGAGCTGAAGGGCATGAGCCCGGTTGATATTGTCAAGAATACAATTTCCAATTCCCAGGGATTTTCACTTCCGGGATGGGAGCCAGAGAGACTTGCAGAGCTTGAGAAAACGCTGAAGCAGTATGATGTCATGACACCGGATGATCTCCGTGTAAATTATAAGTATTTCCTGGATGCCATTATCCCCGCCTGTGAGGAAACCGGCATCAAGATGGCCTGCCACCCGGACGATCCGGCATGGCCGATTTTCGGCCTTCCGAGAATTGCTCACAGCCAGGAGGATTTTGACAAGATTGTTGCGCTGCATGATTCGCCGTACAATACGGTCTGTCTGTGCACCGGTTCGCTGGGTTCCAATCCGGATAATAACATTCCGGAAATCATCCGTCATTTCGGAGAGATGGACCGGATCGGCTGCGCGCATGTCCGCAACGTAAAGTATCTTGGATATCATAAGTTCCGTGAGGCTGCGCATCTGTCTTCGACAGGAGATCTGGATATGTATGCGATCATGAAGGCTATTTATGATACATGTCCGGATGTTTACATCCGCCCGGACCACGGACGTATGATCTGGGATGAGAAGGGCCGTCCTGGCTACGGTCTGTATGACAGAGCGCTGGGTGCTACCTATCTGAACGGACTCTGGGAAGCAATCGTAAAGAATGATCAGAAGTAAATGGGTAAAGCAGTCGGGCTTTACAGAAAGGATCGTATTATGCAGCTGACACTGGAAGGATTAAAAGATAAGGAAGGCTATAAAAGGGCAGGTGTTGCACTTCCTGGCTATGACATTGCCGCCATCGCAGAGAGAACAAAAAAAGCACCGGTATGGGTACATTTCGGAATCGGCAATATTTTCCGTATGTTTATCGGCGGTATTGCGGATACACTGATTGAAAAGGGAGAGAGCGACAAGGGTATCACCTGTGTCGAGACATTCGATTTTGATGTCGTTGACAAGATTTACAGACCGTATGACAATCTGGTGCTTGGAGTAACCTTAAAGGCTGACGGAAGCACGGAAAAGAGAGTGATCGGTTCGCTGACAGAAGCAATCAAGGCACAGTCCTCCGCTGCGGCAGAATGGGAACGTCTTAAAACCATTTTTACGAACCCGGAACTGCAGATGTGTTCCTTTACCATTACGGAAAAGGGATACGCATTAAAGGGCTCGGACGGGAACTATTTCCCGTTTGTAAAGGCAGATATTGAAAACGGTCCGGAGAAGCCGGGGGCTGCAATGGCAATCGTTACTGCACTGCTTTATGAGCGCTTTAAGGCCGGCAGACTGAAGCTGGCAGTTGTATCCATGGATAACTGTTCTCATAATGGAGAGAAGCTGATGACTTCCATTATCACCATGGCAGAGGAATGGGAGAAAAAGGGGTTTGTTCCGGCAGAGTTTGCTGCATACCTCAAGGATGAAAACTGCATTGCCTTCCCGTGGTCCATGATTGATAAGATTACACCGAGACCGGCAAAATCAGTAGAAGAAGAGCTGATTAAGCTTGGATTTGAGAATATTGAACCGGTTATTACAGATAAGCATACTTATATTGCGCCTTTTGTAAATGCAGAGGGACCGCAGTATCTGGTAATTGAGGACAAATTCCCGAACGGGCGGCCGGCACTGGAAAAAGCGGGCGTTTACATGACCGACAGAGATACCGTTAACAAGGTAGAGCGGATGAAAGTAACTACCTGTCTTAATCCGCTGCATACGGCACTTGCCGTATATGGCTGTGTACTTGGCTATACACTGATTGCGGATGAAATGAAGGATCATGAGCTAAAGGAGCTTGTCCGCAGAATCGGACCGGTTGAGGGTATGCCGGTTGTTACAGATCCCGGCATTCTGTCTCCGGAGGAGTTTGTTTCCGAGGTTATTAATGTCAGAATCCCGAATCCGTTTATGCCGGATACACCGCAGCGTATTGCTACAGATACATCCCAGAAGGTTGGTATCCGCTATGGTGAGACGATCAAGTCGTACGTTGCAAAATACGGTGATGCAAAGAAGCTGGAGGCTGTTCCGCTTGCAATTGCAGGATGGCTCCGGTATCTGCTGGGAGTAGATGATACAGGAAAGGCTTTTGAGCGTTCGTCAGATCCGATGCTTGCAGAGCTTACAGAAAAACTTGCCGGCGTTGCGCTTGGCAGACCTGAGACTGCAGATGGAAAGCTGCATGCAATTCTCTCGAATGCACATATCTTTGGCTCTGATCTTTATGCTGATGGGATCGGGGAGAGAATCGAAGCACTTTTCAAAGAGGAAATTGCAGGACCGGGTGCGGTCAGAGCAACACTTAAGAAATATCTGGATTAAATATATGACATGAAAAAAGAAGAACGATGGTTCCTGCGGAATCATCGTTCTTCTTTTTATATTTAAGCTATTTTGTTTTCAGTCGATACCGGCGGATGCCGGATCTTTGCTTCTGTCTTTACTGGTCCAGTCTGCGGCGGCCCGGCATTGCACGGACAACACGCACGCGGAGACCGGATGCAATCAGACGAAGTTTGTCATAGGCTTCAACAACATTCGCATAGGACTCGTAGGCTGCAACGGTTTTGTCGGATAATGTGAGGATATATCCGAGACGGCTTGTCGGAATACTTGTCGACAGCGGAAACATATGGCTTGCAATTGCCTTCTCCTCTGTTGCGGAAAGCTGATAGCCCTCTGCCTTGGAATTGACCAGAGCGTCCTCCGGGTGGTAGAAGCAGTACCAACGGCCGTTGTGCACTGCCTTATCATCTTTATGATAATCAATCAGACAGAAATCATGGAGAAATCCGATCCTTGCCGCACTTACAGAATCCAGGCCGAATTTTTTTGCCAGCCGGTATGCAAGATAGGCAACGCGTACGCTGTGATCATAGGTATTTGTACTTCCATGCCTCGGAACAGCCTTGAGCTCGAGATACATCGGATTTCTTGTAATCTCCTCAAACTGTTCCGAAAACTGTATTGCTTCATCGGATAGGACCATCGGAATCATCCCTCTCTGTGACGGCGTCTGCCGTTAAAAAATTTAGATCACCATAGGATCTGTTGGAAATAAATATATCTGATTTTATATCATAAATCAATTGAGTT
>CAZPEW010000227.1:0-4521 GCA_964585695.1 uncultured Lachnospiraceae bacterium | reverse complement strand
CTTCCTCAGCAATCTCATCTGCAAGAAGAGCTGCACGAGGAATCTCGATCATGGTACCGATCTGGTACTTGATGTCGGAATTCTTTTCCTTCTTAACAAGCTCAGCTGTCTCGACAACCACATCCTTGACAAACTTAAGCTCTCTCTTCTCTCCAACGAGCGGGATCATGATCTCAGGAGTGATATCCAGTCCTGTCTCAGCCTTAACCTCGATTGCAGCTTCCATACCGGCACGTGTCTGCATCTTGGCAATCTCAGGATATGTTACGGCAAGACGGCATCCTCTGTGGCCCATCATCGGGTTGAACTCATGCAGACCATCGCAGACAGCCTTAACGTGCTCAACTGTAAGTCCCATTTCCTTTGCAAGAGCAGCGATATCCTCAGGATCTGTCGGAACGAACTCATGCAGAGGCGGATCCAGGAAACGGATAACCATCGGCTTGCCCTCGCATGCCTTGTACATTTCCTTGAAGTCACCCTTCTGGAACGGAAGAAGCTCTGCAAGAGCTGCCTCTCTCGCCTCAACGGTCTCAGAAAGAATCATCTTTCTGATCTTAGGAATTCTCTCCGGGTTAAAGAACATATGCTCTGTACGGCAGAGACCGATACCCTCAGCGCCGAGATTCATGGCGTTCTTTGTATCTGCAGGTGTATCTGCATTGGTTCTTACCTTAAGAGCTCTGTACTTGTCTGCCCATCCCATGATACGGCCGAAATCGCCGGATACGGTTGCAGGAGCTGTCTTGATGTCGCCATCATAGATGTTTCCTGTAGAGCCATCCAGAGAAATGTAGTCTCCCTCATGGTATGTATGTCCGCCGAGTGAGAATACCTTCTCCTCCTCGTTGATCTCGATCTCGCCGCAGCCGGATACACAGCATGTACCCATGCCACGTGCTACTACTGCTGCATGACTTGTCATACCGCCGCGGACAGTAAGGATACCCTCTGCAGCATGCATTCCCTCGATATCCTCAGGAGATGTCTCAAGACGAACCATGATAACTCTCTCGCCCTTGTCAACATGTGCGTTCTTTGCATCCTCTGCAGTAAAGTAAACCTTACCTGCAGCAGCTCCCGGTGATGCAGGAAGTGCAGACCCGATCTTCTCGGCAGCCTTCAGTGCACTCTTGTCGAATGTAGGATGAAGCAGCTGGTCAAGAGACTTCGGCTCAATACGGAGAACGGCTTCCTTCTCATCAATCATGCCCTCATCAACGAGATCGCATGCGATCTTGATTGCAGCCTGTGCGGTTCTCTTTCCGTTACGTGTCTGAAGGAAGTAAAGCTTGCCCTCCTGGATGGTGAACTCCATATCCTGCATATCCTTGTAATGATTCTCAAGATTCATTGCAAGGGTCATGAACTCCTTGTAGCACTCCGGGAGATCATTCTGAAGCTGTGTGATCGGCTGCGGTGTACGAACACCTGCAACAACGTCCTCACCCTGTGCATCAATCAGATACTCACCGAAAATACCCTTTTCACCGGTTGCAGGGTTTCTTGTAAATGCAACACCTGTTCCGGAAGTATTGCCCATGTTGCCGAAAACCATGGTCTGAACGTTTACAGCGGTTCCCCAGTCACCAGGGATATCGTTCATACGTCTGTAAACAATAGCTCTTGGGTTGTCCCAGCTTCTGAATACGGCCTTGACAGCCTCCATCAGCTGTGTTCTCGGTTCCTGCGGGAAGTCCTCACCCTTGTTCTCCTTGTAAACAGCCTTGAATCTCTTTACAAGTTCCTTCATATCGTTTACATCAAGGTCGATATCGAACTTAACGCCCTTTGCAGCCTTGACTTCGTCAATGATCTTTTCAAAGAAGCTCTTAGGAACTTCCATAACGACATCTGAGAACATCTGGATAAATCTTCTGTAGGAATCATATGCAAATCTCGGGTTGTTTGTCTTCTTGGCAAAGCCCTCCACTGCAACATCGTTAAGACCGAGGTTCAGAATGGTATCCATCATACCAGGCATAGAAGCTCTTGCACCGGAACGTACAGATACCAGCAACGGATCATTATTGTCTCCGAATGTCTTTCCGTTGATCTTTTCCAGTTCTGCAAGATCTGCATAGATCTGATCCTGGATCTCCTTGGAAATCTGCTTGCCCTGCTTGTAGTAATCTGTACAGGCCTCCGTAGAAATGGTAAAGCCCTGCGGAATCGGCATCCCCAGATTTGTCATCTCTGCCAGGTTTGCGCCCTTGCCTCCGAGAAGCTCGCGCATGCCGGCATTACCTTCTTTGAACATGTAAACCCACTTAGCCATTGATTATCCTCCTAATCATATGTATGTGACTGATGCGTCAAAAAATCGCCGGCAAGATAGCTTTCCGGCAATATTTGAATCCATCAAAGATTTAACCCTTTTTATCAGGAAAAATCACTATAGGCATTATAAACGATGCACTTTTTTTAGTAAAGCCTCATCATTCATGTAAGCGTTTCCAAATTTCTGTAAGCGATTTCATTTACACAGATTCCGGGCTCTCAGACCTTAAAACGATAGCCCACACCCCAGATTGTTTCGATATACTGCGGCTTCGTTGAGTTCATTTCGATCTTCTCACGGATCTTTTTAATATGCACGGTAACCGTTGCGATGTCGCCGACAGAGTCCATTTTCCAGATTTCCTTGAACAGTTCTTCTTTTGTATACACATGATTCGGATGGCCTGCCAGGAAATACAGGAGATCAAATTCCTTCGTCGTAAAGCTGACCTCATTGCCGTTTACCCATACCCTGCGTGCCGTGCTGTCAATCTTCAGACCGCGGATCTCCAGGATATTGTTCTCCTCCTTGCCGGTGCCGAGCAGCCGCTCATACCTGCTGAGATGTGCCTTGACTCTTGCAACCAGCTCAGAAGCGGAAAAAGGCTTTGTCATATAATCATCCGCCCCCAGACCGAGTCCGCGGATCTTATCAATATCATCCTTCTTTGCGGATACCATGATAATCGGGATATCCTTCTTTTCACGTACCTGCCGGCAGATCTCAAAGCCGTCCAGACCGGGCAGCATCAGATCCAGAATCAGGAGGTCATACTGGTTCTCCAGTGCAAGATCCCGCCCCTTTAATCCATTCGCCTCAATCGTCACCTGGAAGCCGGACAGCTCCAGATAATCCCGCTCCAGCTCCGCAATCGATACCTCATCCTCAACAATTAATATTTTCTTTTCTTCTTCCATCTCAAACCTCCGTCATATCCGTACCAAAGACAATCTGCACAGCAGGGTCATTTCCTTGCTGCAGAATCATCTCCTTATACCTGTTTTATGTATTTCCGCAGAACGAAATGAATTGTCGTTCCGTGTTCCTCGACGCTTGATGCCCAGATCCTGCCGCCGCTGTCCTCAATGATCTTTTTGACAATGGAGAGCCCGATACCGGAGCCTCCTTTGGTTGAGTTCCGGGAGGAATCCGCCCGGAAAAAGCGTTCAAAAATATACGGCAGATCCTTTTTGGCTATTCCCTTTCCGTTGTCGGCAATATCTATCTGCACAAAATCGCCTGCATCCAGCAGCTGTATAGAAATCTCCTTTTCATCCTTGTCCATGTATTTCACGGAATTGGAGACAATGTTGTTGATGACCTTGCGGAGCTGCTCCGGATCCGCAATCATCTCCACGCCGGAATCCACATCATTCTTATAGCTGAAACGGATTCTCTCCGTTTCCATGTCCACACCGATCTCCTCCACGCAGTCCTGGAAATAATCCCGCACATTGATATGCTGGAAGTTATACGGAATCTTGTTGGTTTCGATCTTTGCATAATAATTCAGCTCATCAATCAGGCGGTCCATGTCATTCGCCTTATTGTAGATTGTCTGAATGTATTTGAGCTGCTTCTCCGGACTTTTGGCGATGCCGTCCAGGATTCCCTCGGAATATCCCTTGATTGCTGTAAGCGGTGTCTTTAAATCATGAGCGATATTGGAAATCAGTTCCTTGTTTTCCAGATCATTCCGGATTTTTTCCTCTGAGGTCTGTTTCAGCCGGATCCGCATCTGCTCGAATGCCTGCATCAGTTCTCCGAACTCATCATTCGTCTCCGCCTCCATTGTAAAGTCAAGATCCCCCGACTCAATCCTCCTCGCTGCCTGCTTCAGTTCATCCACCGGCCGTACGATTCCCATATAAATCCAGCCAAGGAAAGCCGCGCCGGCCACCATCAGAAGCATCACGCTTGTACTGATTGTCATCTCGTTTCTGAATGTCAGGAACATGAGAAGGATCGGCAGGATTGTGCTGATACAGAAACTCACGGCAACCCGCGCCATAAGACTGATATGTTTCATAGTTGTCCATCCTTTGCTATCTCTGCACTGTACTGCATTTCACTGATCATTTTACTGCCGCAGACTGTGTCTCATCTTTCCGGTCACCCTCACTTCCTGCGGGCAGTTATATTTATTTTAACATATTACAGAATAAAAATGCAGGAGAATTGTCTTGAAAGAGAGCCGCTGCAGGCCGGGCAGCGAGACCTGGACTTAAGCAATAAAAAAA
>CAZPEW010000226.1:0-4532 GCA_964585695.1 uncultured Lachnospiraceae bacterium | reverse complement strand
CATCGTCATTGCACAGGCATAACCCATTTTGCTCTTTTCAAACCCGGTTTCCTGAATCAGCTGAACCATGAATTTTGTATAGCCTGCAGGGCCGCCTTTTGTCAATGCATAAACCAGCGGATAGGTCTTAATAACAGTTACCGTAGATAGAACCAATACCAGCAGTGTTGTCGGTTTTAGCAGCGGAAGTGTAATAAAACTGAACTGCTGCCATGAAGTGGCCCCGTCAATTTGAGCCGCTTCATAATATGTTTCCGGAATAGATTTGATTCCGGCTATAAACATAACCATATAGTAACCTGCCATGCTCCAGATCGAAACAAAAATAACGACTGCCATTGCACAGTGCGGATTTGTAAGCCACTTTACTGAAGTTCCTCCCGCCGCTGTAATAAGATAATTAATAACCCCAAAATCCTCTCCAAACAGAAATCTCCATGACAGACCTACAACAATGGACGAGATCATGGTCGGCAGATAAAAAGCTGCCCTGAAAAATCCGCTGCATTTAATCTGTCTTGTAAGCAGCACTGCCAAAGCCAGTGAAGCAACCAGACTTCCATGAACTGTAATTTCTGTAAACAGCAGTGTACTTCTAAAAGAATCCCAGAAATTATGGTCTGCCATAAGCCTCACATAATTTTTTAAACCGATAAATTTCTGCGGATTAATTCCATCCCACTGTGTCAGCGAAATTGTAAAACCTTTTACTGCTGGATAAAACAGAAATACCGCAAATATCAGAATTGTCGGCAACAGCATTAAATATGGGAATAATCTCTGTTCATAGCTTTTCATTTTCACGCACCTCCTTGAACTTAAATAAATTATAGCATGATAGAAAATTGCTTATCTTCATAAAAGCAGACAAAAACAGCAGAATATTGCTATTGTGATTCAAAGCAGACCTGCACTATAACTTGATGACAATGCACGTCACTATTAAAAAGGCATCAGCCATTTCTGGCTGATGCCTTGATAAAAATTAATTTTGCAGCACTCCCATATTTCATCTTTGATTATTGCAGAATACCATCCCTGATTGCCTGGTTCTGGCCTTCAGACATGGTAATTCAACAGTCTTTATTTGTCCGTTACATCGTTTTATTCTTTGTTTCCGGTTGCAGTACAGCTTTGGCAGGTTCTTTTCTTTCTTTTTTCTTATTTTCTTTATTTTCAAACTCTTCTCTCGCGAGATCCGATATATTCAGCTTCTTTACCGCAGTCTCCTTTACCGGTTCTGCCTTTTGGGCCTTCTGTTCATCAGCTTTCTTCAATTCCCGAGACAGACCTCTTATCTTATCTATGCAGTCTTTCGCTGCTTTCTCATCTGTCTTGGCTGCTCTGTCGAACTTATCCTGCATACTTTCCGTTCCGTGGATCATCTTGTGCCAGATACTTTCCTTCAGCGGCTCCATCTTGTTGAACGGGTCTTCTTTCCTGCTCATTATACCGACTTTGCCGAATGTAAGTTTGTTATCCTTGATCTCCGGAACTGCATAGGAAATATTGTTTGCTGCAAACATACCGGCAGATACGACCATCGCTCTCATATCTGCCATATTCATATTCGCCTGATTATCTTTATCCGGTCCTGTCAGCTTCATCTTTTCATTGTATAATTCGTGGACAGATTTTCCGTTAATAAAAATACAGTCAAATTCATTTAGCCCTGCATCATTCAACATACCCTTGCTTTCCTGCGTAAATATTTTATCAAATGTCTGGTCGAACTTTTCTTTTGCATAATCCTGCTGCTCCGGCGTGAAATCCACATGATCAAAACCATTTCTGAACTTACCGACATCGATCTTTTCACCATTACCATAAGTTCCGGTATAAACCATCGTACCTGGTTCAGCATTTTCAATAAAAGCCCGTTTCGCTTCGTCTTTGATCTTTGTCATCTCATCTGTTGTCAGTCTTAACCCATTTTCATCGACCCTTGTGATGAGGCTGTCCGCATCCGAGACATTTTTCATGTTTGTGACTTTCAGATAGGTATATTTCGTACCAGGCATTGCATCTTTCGCAAGTCTTTCCGATATCTTCTGCTGTAATGTGTCTGAGCCGGTATAGTTCGTCAGACTCCAGTCCTTATCATATACAGTAGGATTTCCAGCCAATGACACAATGATCTTGCCTGTATCATATTTCATTCCGTCAAACTTCTTTGCGGTACTGATATCGTGCAGAAATACTTTGTTTACACACTCACTGTATGGTCTTCCAAAATTGTTATCATTCTGGATTGCATCAATACTTTTTGGATCTTTTGCAAATCTGATTCTTAAATCGGCAACAGTGATGAAGGAATGAACCAGCCCATATGCATTTTTCTGTTCAAAGAACTCCATTGTATTCTTAATCCCAAGCTGCTCGCTCAGGTTCTTCTGTATACCCGGCTTCATATTTGGCATCTGTGACATGAAAGCGAATGGATCACGTACGTTAAACTCGAAAAGAAAATCATCTGTAAACAGGTTATTATCATCAGACAGGTCTCCGGAAATTCCAGGCTTGCAGTTTTTCATTGCAAAGTCATACATCTTAAAAATTTCTGCTGCTGCAGTCTTTTCTCTTGCATCTTTCTGTTCCTTTGTTTCCTGTATCGGTTTTCCATCCTTATCCTTCAGGTTTTCCGGATCATTAAAAATGGACCGGAATTTGTCGCCCATCCAGCGTTTTCTTTCCCTGCCTTGTTTCGACTCATCAAAAAGCTGCTCTCTTGTCATGCCATGCGCCAAAGCAAACATTGCTTCGATAGTCGCTCTGGAATTTTCCCCCCTGCAATAGTCCGGGATGATATTCTTCCTTTTAGAAATATCAATATGCAATTGATCATCGTTTTCTTTAACGATCATTTTCATTGCAGTTTTATCATCAATTTTAGGATCGATGTCTGAAAAGTCCCTTGAAAAGAGAAGGAACTTATTCTTCATTGTGTCAAACTTTTTTGCTGCACGCTCTTGAAATCTGACTGCTGCGTCGATTCTTGCTTTTGATAAATTTGCCATTTTGGCCTCCTTTGTGATAAAACCCATCTGTTCAGATAGACAAAAAAAATGAACTACATAAATAACAAGATTGCTTTATTAACAACATATCTTTATCTTGTTTTAATATATACTGAAATTATTGATTTTTATCAAAAGCAGCGTGAACTGTCATTTTAACATCACAAACGGAAGCAGATTTTTTTTTGAAGAATATATAATCGTTGCTTTATGGAATTTCGGCACAAAAAAAATTGGTCATTTTCATGACCAATTCAGAGCAGGGGATGGGAGATTCGAACTCTCATAGGCGGTTTTGGAGACCGTTGCTCTACCATTGAACTAATCCCCTGTATAAAAGGACTGCTGCCAAGCCATAAATCAGCTGAGCAACAGTCAATAATATAGACTATTTTTCCACACTTGTCAATACTTACAGCACTATCTTTTGACACACCTTCTGAAGTAATTTTTATGTGCCTTATATGCTTTCTGACAAGACTGTTCCATAAAAAATCATGGCATATAAATACCGCCGTTCGGGGAAATATACTGCCCTGTCATATACTGATCCTTGATCAGAAACTCCATGGCCTGAGCGATATCCTCAACGTTTCCGATCGTACCCATCGGAATTGCTGTTGCAAGGGCATTTACTTCATCCTGATTTACACCGCGCAGCATATCTGTCCAGATCATTCCAGGGCATATACAGTTAAAGCGAATATGCTGTTTGCCGAATTCCATGGCCAGCGCACGTGTCATTCCGATAAGACCGGATTTTGAAGCACAGTAATCTGCCTGATTTGCCACACCCATAAGGCCGCCGATGGAGGATGTACTGATTACGCAGCCGGCACCGTTTTTAACCATGTAAGGTACGACAAAATGACACATATGAAATGCACTGATCAGGTTCGTTTCAAGAACCGACATATATTTCTCCCGAGGCAGATCGCAGAAAGGAGAATTGTTGGTAATGCCGGCGTTGTTGATAAGAACATCAATTTTATCACCGAATTCAGCTGCTGCAGCGGCAACAAGTTTTTCACAGTCCTCATATTTTGAAACATCCGCCTGTACGGCAATTCCATCAACCCCGTACTGCTGCTTCAGTTTGGCAATAAGAGCTTCTGTCAGTGCCTTTGAACTATCCGAACGATAGTTAATCACTACGCTGTATCCGAGTTCTCCAAGCTTTAAAGTCATGGCTTCGCCGATTCCTCTTGAACCGCCGGTTATAATTGCTGTTTTCATCTTTGTCACGCTCCTTTATAGTTGTTACATTTTTGACAAAGAAAGTATATCACAGTATAATATCTGCCGTAATATTGCACATTTGCATAAGTGTCAACAAATTAGAATTAAGAGGATATTCTGAATGAACAGAACAAAGGACAAACTCGCAGACAGTTTGACAGAATTATTAAAAACACGCTCTTTGCATGATATTACCGTTCGGGATATTACGGATGCTGCCGGTATTACCAGACAGGCATTCTACCGTTATTTTCATACAAGAAATGATCTGATCTG
>CAZPEW010000225.1:0-4537 GCA_964585695.1 uncultured Lachnospiraceae bacterium | reverse complement strand
GTTTTCCGCGAATGTCAGTCACGAGCTGCGTACACCGCTGACCAGCATTTCCGGCTATGCCGAGATGCTCAAGGATGGCATGGTGGGAGACAGTGCACATGTCCGGGAATTTGCGGGGACGATCTATGCAGAGTCGCAGCGTATGCTGGCACTGATTGATGATATCATGCACCTTTCCCGGATTGAGGAAGGGAAGGATATGATCTGGGAGCAGCTTTCGCTCAGGGCAGTATCCGATGAAATCATTAAACGGCTCTCTGACAAGGCGGCAAAGTACCAGGTTTCGGTACATCTGTCCGGACCGGCAGCAGAAATTACAGGGAACCGGACAATGCTGGAGGAGATGATCTACAATCTGGTTGACAATGCAATCAAGTACAACCATTCTGGCGGACATGTCTATGTCATTACCAAGGCAGGGGAACAGAATGCCATTATTGTCCAGGACGACGGAATCGGAATTCCGGTCAAGGATCAGAACCGTGTCTGGGAGCGGTTCTACCGCGTGGATAAGTCACATTCGCGTGCAATCGGCGGAACAGGTCTCGGGCTCTCTATCGTAAAGCATGTGGCGGAAAAACACGGCGCAGTGGTGGATTTAAGTTCAGAGCTTGGCAAGGGCACCAGAATCATGGTGACATTTCCGTAATACAGTTATATCAGACTGAAAAGCAGAAGAGACTGAGTCTCTTCTGCTTTTTTGGCATAATATTATATCATTTAAAGCAAAAATATACAAGAACGAATAATTCCGGAAGGATTGTACAACCGGGAGTTGCGATTCATTTCCTGAGTATGGAAAATTAAACTAGGCATGCATATCTGTAATACGGCAACAGGAGGGAAATGAATGAAAACAATTATGCTTGTTTTTGGAACCAGGCCGGAAGCAATAAAAATGTGCCCGGTAGTAAATGAACTGAAAACCCGCGATCATATCAGAACCATCGTCTGCGTGACAGGGCAGCACAGGGAAATGCTGAATCAGGTACTGGAGGTGTTTCATGTTGTACCGGATTATGATCTGGCAATCATGAAGGATCGTCAGACCCTGTTTGATGTTACAGCCATGATTCTGGAACGGCTGAAACCGGTTCTTGAAGAATGCAGACCGGATGTGGTACTGGTTCACGGAGATACAACAACCACTTTTGCAGCAGCATTGGCCTGTTTTTATCTGCAGATCCCGGTAGGACATGTGGAGGCAGGATTACGTACATATAATATTTATTCTCCATATCCGGAGGAATTTAACCGTGAGGCGGTTTCTGTCATAGCAAGATATAATTTTGCACCGACGATGCTCTCAAAGCAGAATTTATTAAGAGAAGGAAAGCAGGAAAGTACGATTTATGTAACAGGAAATACAGCGATTGATGCATTGAAGACAACCGTTCAGAAAAACTATACGCATCGCGAACTCCTCTGGTCAAAGGATGCGCGCATGATATTGATCACTGCGCATCGCAGAGAGAATCTGGGAGAACCCATGAGACATATGTTCCGTGCAATCCGCAGAGTTCTGGATGAGCATGCTGATGTAAAGGCAATTTATCCGATTCATATGAATCCTGCAGTTCGTGAAACGGCAGCGGAAATATTTGGAGATGATGACAGAATACATATTATAGAGCCTTTGGATGTTCTGGATTTCCATAACTTTATGGAAAGAGCGTATCTGGTGCTCACAGATTCCGGAGGAATACAGGAAGAGGCACCGTCACTTGGAAAACCAGTGCTTGTTATGAGGGATACCACTGAAAGGCCGGAAGGTATAGAAGCAGGTACGCTGAAACTGGTAGGAACGGATGAGGATACCATTTACGGGGAATTCACTAGACTTCTCACTGATCCGGAGGAATACAGCAGAATGAGCAAAGCGAGCAATCCATACGGAGACGGTCAGGCCAGCAGGAGAATTGCAGATATTCTTGAATATGGACAGATGAGGTGAGGAGAATATCATGAAAGATAAAACGAAAACAGAAGAGAAAAAAAGTATATATTTTGCACGTACTTACAGAAAACTGAGGATTGATTACCTGCGTGGAATTCTGTATATGCTTTTTCTGGTCCTGCCGTGTCTTGTGTTTTTAACGGTTAATCTTAAAAACATAACGATGCAGCTTTCCGGGTTTGCGGCAAGAGTACTGGATCGGATTTATCCGGGGCTGCCGGTTTCTATTGCCGAGAGTGATTTTTCCATTCTCTCTTCTACAGCATATATACAGATCCCGGATGTGTATCCGAGTATGCCTTTTATTTTTATGAATCTTATCGTGTCGCTGGCTGTTCTGGTGTTACTGTCGAGTGGCAGCAGGCGTGGGAAACCAATGGCCATTTTCTTTATGCTGGTTATGTTTATTCATATTATCAACTGTATATATTTTTTGTTTGCTGAATATCATTTTCCATATGGCATCGGACAGTTTTCAGATCTGTATATCAAACAGCAGATTGGAATATGGCTGACTTTTATGGTACTTGCCGGTATAGTAACGGGTTTTTTCGGAAGACTGGGGTATTTTTATAAGGTATTGGCTTTTATCGGAATCATGCTTTATTCGGTACTTTTCGGAGCAGTCAGATATGTACTTTTTCTCTGCATTCTGTACCGCTTTTCGCTCCTGTATATGGCGCTGATGTTTTTTGTGTTTGGCCCGCTGTTTGATTTCCTTTATTTTGTTTCCATTTATTCATTTCTCGCAAATAAGCTTGTTAAACTTTATGATTCTGAACAGGGGAGAAAGGAGTGGAAATGGGCATAACAATTTTAAAGGGGTATGTGATCTTTGTTATTATATTGATGCTGGTTTATACGGTGCGGCATTTCTGGTTTGCAATTGACCGGCTTGCCGGAAAGCAGCGGCTGTATTATGAGGATATTTATTCCAGCCAGATGAAAACGATATCAGTCCTGATTCCGATGCATAATGAGGAACAGGTGCTTTCCTATGTACTGGAAGCCTTGCTGCAGTGCGATTATGACAGAGACCGGATGGAAATCATTCCGATTGATGATAATTCCACAGACAGAACGCGGGAACTGCTGGAAGAGTATCATAAAAAATATGAATTCATACGTCCTATTCACAGGAAGTGTCAGGACCGCGGCAAACCCGCAGGACTGAATGATGCAATGAAGCTTGCAAAAGGAGAAATCATCATTGTATTTGATGCCGACTACCGGCCTGCAAAGGACATGCTGAAGCAGCTGGCCATAGCCTTTGAGGATCCGGAGATTGGCGCGGTTATGGGACGTGTTATTCCGTACAACACCAATAAAAATCTGCTGACAAGATTAATCAATCTGGAACGGGCAGGCGGCTATCAGGTAGATCAGCAGGCCAGATACAATCTGCGTCTGATTCCGCAGTATGGAGGTACTGTCGGCGGCTTCCGCAGAGAGGTAGTACAGGATCTCGGCGGTTTTAATCCGCTTGTACTTGCAGAGGATACAGAACTTACTTACAGATTATATACACATGGCTGGAAAGTGATTTATGCCAATTCTGCCGAATGCTATGAGGAAGCGCCGGAGACCTGGGCTGTAAGGGGAAAGCAGATCCGCAGATGGTCCCGCGGGCATAATGAAGTTCTTTTCCGCTATCTGTTTCCCATGCTTGTTTCACCTAACATGAATCTGAGAGAAAAAATAGACGGAACGCTTTTGCTTTTCGTCTATGCGGTACCGTTTTTCCTGCTGCTTGGACATGGTGTATCACTCGCGCTGTTTTTCCTGGGCAGAATGGATCTTTTTGCAGGGTGGTGGGTCCTTTTATTTGTTGGTGTCTATTGTTCTTTCGGTAATTTTGCACCATTCTATGAAATCGGCACAGCCATGGTGCTGGATGGCGTAAAGAATGAAGTCCTGCTGCTCCCGCTTATAATGTTTAACTTTTATTTTTATATGTGGAACATTTCACTCGGGCTGCTGGATTCTGTCATGGACGTTATTACGCACAGGAAAGTGCAGTGGGCAAAGACTGCACGTTTTACAAAAGAACAGCAGATTCCGGAGAGTGAAGACAGTGAAGCAAAACCAAAGCCATCGGAAAATATAAAGGAGGATAAAACATTATGACAACATTGATCTTCCTTATCGTGATTTTCCTTATTCTTCTGATTGGACCCATCATGCTGGCGGTGTTTTTCTTTAAAAAATATAAAGGGAGTATTCTGCATATTAACCAGGACAGGGTCCGGGATGAAAGATATTTTGCAAAATCCTTTTCCGGAATGATGGAAAAGCAGCTTGCGGAGGCTGATGGAGACACCATTTTTCTGTCAAAACCGGAAAAAATTCTGCGGGCAGATGGAGTGACCGATATTCCTGGTTGTGTGGAGAATCTGACTGTTGCAGAACACGGGGATTTGCAGATTCCCGGTAATGTGAAGGAATTCAGAAGAGAAATATACTGTGCCGGCAATGCAGAATTCATAAACCGTGGCATGAAGTTAAGAGCAGCCTTTTCAAAAAAGAAAATAATTCTGGGAGAAGAAATCGAGGTAGTGCGCTGGATAGATGCAGAAGAAA
>CAZPEW010000224.1:0-4602 GCA_964585695.1 uncultured Lachnospiraceae bacterium | reverse complement strand
TTCCTGCCATGCAGGCAATCGGATACAAGGAACTTCTGCTGTATCTGGACGGCCGTATTACGCTGCCAGAAGCAGCAGCGCTTATCAAAAAAAATTCAAAAAATTATGCAAAGCGGCAGCTTACCTGGTTCCGCAGAGAAAAAGATGCGATCTGGGTGGACATATCAAAATTTAATTATGAAAAGGAAAACATTACAAAATGGATACTTACGGAATGTATGAATCACTGGGTATAAAGAAAGAAATACTTGATTTCTGCGAGCCGATTCTGGGTGATCTCAGAGATCGTTTTGAGAAAATCGATTCTATTGCGGAATTCAATCAGCTGAAGGTCATTAAGGCAATGCAGGATGCGGATGTCTCCGAAGCACATCTGATGGGCACCTCCGGCTACGGCTATGACGATATCGGAAGAGATGCTCTGGAACGTGTATATGCGAATGTCTTCGGCACGGAGGATGCGCTGGTGCGCTCTCAGATTATCTGCGGAACGCATGCACTTGCGATTGCTCTTTCTGCCAACACAAGGCCGGGAGACGAAATCCTTTCGCCTGTCGGAAAACCATACGATACGCTGGAAGAAGTGATCGGAATCCGTCCTTCAGCAGGTTCTCTCGCGGAATACGGTATTACCTACCGGCAGGTTGAGCTTCTGGAAAACGCAGCATTCGATTATGATGCCATCCGTGCGGCCATCAATGACCGTACCAGACTGGTTGAAATCCAGCGATCCAAGGGATACCTTACCCGGAATACATTTTCACCGGCAGAAATTGGCAGCCTGATCCGTTTTGTAAAATCTATCAAACCGGATGTTATCTGCATGGTTGATAACTGCTACGGTGAATTCACCTGCGAGGAAGAGCCAAGTGCATATGGTGCGGATATGGTAGTCGGCTCTCTGATTAAAAATCCAGGAGGCGGACTTGCACCGATCGGCGGATATATCGCAGGTACCAGAGCGTGCATTGAGCGCTGTGCAGTACGGCTTACGACACCGGGACTCGGCAAGGAAGTCGGACCGTCACTCCATTTCAACAAAGACTTTTTCCAGGGACTGTTCCTTGCGCCTACCATAACCGCCGGGGCAGAAAAGGCTGCGATCTTTGCTGCGAATGTTTATGAGAAACTTGGATTTTCCGTACATCCGGCCGGCGATCAGGAGAGATATGATATCATTCAGGCAATTACACTCCGTTCTCCGGAAGCGGTCATTGCCTTCTGTCAGGGAATTCAGGCAGCTGCGCCGGTAGATTCTTTTGTAAAGCCGGAGCCGTCCGATATGCCTGGATACGATGCAAAGGTAATTATGGCAGCCGGTGCTTTTGTACAGGGATCATCCATTGAGCTGTCAGCAGACGGACCGATCAAGCCGCCGTATAATGTATATTTCCAGGGCGGACTTACCTGGTATCATGCCAAGCTCGGTATTCTGATGTCCGTGGAAAAGCTTTATGAAGCAGGACTTATAAAATTAACGAAATAAAAAATTAATTGTTCTATATGCCGCGTTATGATAGAATATTCGAACGTGGGCTCCCGTTTCCGACAGAACAGGAGTGATATGAATAATTTTAAGCAGATGGAAGCAAGTGAGAAGCCGTATGAGAAATGTTTTTTATACGGGCCCCGGGAATTGTCCGACCAGGAACTTCTGGCGATACTGATCAGAACCGGCACAAAAGATTTGTCCGTGCTGGAGGTTGCCGATGCACTGCTGCATGTTAATCCGCAGTATGACGGACTGGTAGGACTGATGCACTTTGACATTTCCGAATTTCAGAAAGTGCCCGGCATAGGCAGGACCAAAGCCCTGCAGCTGTCTGTGATCGGTGAGGTTGCAGGACGGATCTGGGACCGCAGCAAACGTACCGAACTCAGGAATGAGGTTTACCATTCGGCAGAAGCGGTTATGAAATATTTCAAGGAGAATCTGCGATATCTTGATCATGAGGAAATTTATGTCATGTATCTTGACAATCATCTGATGCTGATGAAAGATCTCTGCATTTCAACAGGAACCGCAAACCGCTCGCTGATTTCCGCAAGGGAAGTTCTGTCAGAGGGGCTGCGGATCCGCGCATTCTGCATGATTCTTGTCCATAATCATCCTTCGGGAGATCCTCATCCCTCGCCGGAGGACATTCGCTTTACAAAAGATCTGTATCAGGCCGGCAGACTCGTGGGCATAGGCCTCGTGGATCATGTCATCATCGGTGATAATCGGTATTACAGCTTTAAGGAGCAGGAAGTTATATAGTGGAAGATAAAAAGAGCAAATACATATTTATCGTTCTGTCAGTTCTGTGCATAATGATGATCGTACTTTCCTCTGTGAAGGATGGTCTTGTAAATCCGATCCGCAATACAATCGGATATGTGCTGGTTCCGATTCAGTCAGGCGTCAATCGTGTCGGCTCAGGCTTATACAAGTCACTGGAGGACAGGCGATCCTATCAGCAGATTCAGACGGAAAATGAGCAGCTCAAAGATCAGCTCGGCGTCCTGACTGAGGAAAACAACAGACTCAAGCAGGACAGTACAGAGCTCTCAAAACTGCGGGAACTCTATTCGCTGGATCAGGATTACATGCAGTATAAAAAGGTAGCTGCGCGTGTGATCGCAAAGGATTCCGAGAACTGGTTTCAGGTTTTCCGTATTGACAAGGGTTCTCAGGACGGAATCAGGGTCGACCAGAATGTCATGGCAAACGGCGGCCTTGTCGGTATTGTTACAAATGTAGGACTTAATTATGCTACGGTAAGATCGATCATTGATGATGAATCAAGGGTTTCTGCAATGGGACTGCAGTCCAGTGACACCTGCATTGTCGCAGGAGATCTGACATTATACCAGCAGGGACGTCTGAGGATTACAGATCTCAAAAAAGATGCTTCCATCCAGGACGGCGACCGGATTGTAACTTCGGATATTTCTTCAAAATTCATGCCCGGCATTCTGATCGGGTATGCGGTAGATATAACAGAAGATGACAAGCATCTTATGAAAAACGGCTATCTTGTTCCGGTTGCTGATTTTAATGACCTTTCGGATGTACTTGTTCTTAAAGATGTCAAGTCAGACAGCTTTGCAGATGAGAACAAAGGCGATATGCCGTATAAGGGCGCATCAGAAACAACGCAGGCAGAATCTCTTACGGATGCCGCTTCCGCTGAAACGGCACCCGATACAGCGGCTGCAATGAGCACGGATGCCGCGATGCGTACGGATGCTTCAGAGAGTACGGATGCCGCAATACGTACAGATGCTGCAGCGGAAACGGAAACTGCAGTCGGATCAGAAGCGGCAGACACGGAAATTTCCGTAGCAATCGGCGGTTGACATGGACAAAACATCATCTAAAAAATTAAGAGCAGAACGACTGAAGATTCTGTTCTACATATTTTCAATTGTACTGGCTTTTCTGATTCAGACCAGCGTATTCCCGCTGATTCCATTTCTTTCCGCAACGCCGAACCTGCTTCTGATTCTGACCTTTTCCTTTGGCTTTCTGCACGGGAATCTCCCCGGCATGCTTTACGGTCTGGGAGCAGGACTGCTTCTGGATCTGTTTTATTCGGGCTCCTTCGGCTTCTACAGTCTGATTTTTATTTTTATAGGCTATGTGAACGGATTTTTCAGCCGTTTCTATTATAAAGAGTACCTGACACTTCCAATGTTCATGTGCGTTTTCAGCGAACTGATTTATCATATTTATATCTATGTATTCAGATTCCTGATCCGCGCAAAACTGGATCTGCCATACTATTTTATTCATATTGTTTTTCCGTCTGTGATTTTTTCAATGATGGTTACGCTGATTCTGTATCGTTTCTTCTTTACTGCTTCCGAACATCTGGAAGAATAAAAAATTTCAGGAGAATACATGTTTAAAGATGTATGGAATATGATAAAAGAAATATGGGACATGATCCGCGAGGTTATGATTCGTATCGTCAGTTCCAGACTGTTTGCTCTTTCCATTGTGTTTACGGTTCTTTTTACTGTGCTTATTGTACGTCTTTTCAATCTGCAGATTATAAAAGGCGATGAATATCTGTCTCAGTACCGGGACCGGACGCTGAGAGAGGTAACCACCGTCGGGACACGGGGAAACATTTATGACCGCGACGGAAAACTCCTTGCCTATAATGAGCTGGAATACAATATAACCATCGCTGACAACGGCGCTTATCCTTCGAATGCTGCCGGCATCAACCAGCGGAATTACATGCTCTACAGACTTGCAAACATTATTGAAAAGTACGGATATTCTGTTGATGGCCAGTATAAGATAGCCATGGACAGCGCAGGAAACAAACGCTTTACAACCGCCTCTGAGGATGAGAGAAGAAGAGTAATTGCCAACATTCGCGGCAGAAATGTACAGGATCTTAAGGAGACGGATTTTAATCTTACTGCAGATCAGGCTTTCCGGCTCAGCAAAACAAGGTATGGTTTTGACAAACTGACGGATGACAAGGGAAATCCGGTTGTTATTCCGGATGCAACCGCACTGGATATGATCAATATACTTTATACAATGCGTCTTACCGCCTATCAGAAATACCAGACAACAACCATAGTGGAAAATGTGTCTGC
>CAZPEW010000223.1:0-4627 GCA_964585695.1 uncultured Lachnospiraceae bacterium | reverse complement strand
TACAAGTCTAGATTTTTTTTCACTTAGTGACTTAACGGAAGACGGGAAATTTGCAACCTACGATATCTTCAAAATGCTTCAAGAAGAGTAAGGAAAAGTCCAAGGCACCTCAATTAAAGGCATTACGATTGAAGAGATGCTTTTAAAGCAGATATATGCACCCAAGAATCGTGTTGAGCAGGAACAGATTGGACATTTTTTCACGAATATTGATAATGCTATCGCTCTTCATCGGCGGAGGTAAATGCATTGAGAAATAAAGTGATGAAATGGTATGGGTTGAAAAGCATGATTGCATATTGCGCTGTGCTGCGCAACCCCAAAATCCTGCTTTCCATGAGGATTGCGGGCGTGCAGGTATAGAGATTTTGGGCGCCTGAGGGGGCAGAAACAGATATGATTTTAATTCCATTAATAAAAAAAATAACAGAATTGTTTATTATGATGCTGTTTGGCGTGATCTCAATCAAGGCAGGATGGCTGAAGGTGAGCGACAGCAAGGCTTTTTCGGCATTTTCTGTCTATGTGCTTTGTCCATGCACCATTCTGTCCTCTTTCCAGGTAAGCATCGGGCCGAGCGTACTGCCCGGGCTTGCGATGTCCTTTGCCGTATGTGCGGTTTCCATGACGATGAACATTATCGTGGCTTCTGTATATAAGAAAATAATGCATGCCACGCCAGTCGAGCGCGGATCGGTGATCTATTCCAATGGCGGAAATCTGATTCTCCCTATTGTCACTTCACTTTTTGGGGTGGAATATACGATTTATGTTTCAGGTTTTATCACGGTATACAATCTGTTTGTCTGGACCCATGGTGTGACATTGTTTTCCGGGGATGGAGGATTCCGTCTGGATAAGATCATCAAAAACCCGAGTTTTGCGGCAATCGGTGTCGGTTTTATCATCCTTCTGTCGGGACTGCAGTTTCCGGAACCGCTGGCCAATGCCATCAGTGATATGGGATTCATGATTGGCGGAATCGGGATGTTTATTACAGGGATGATCATCGGCGGCATTGATATCCGGAGTATTTTTGCAAAGAAACGGATCTGGAGCGTTATTTTCCTCCGTCATATTCTCTGTCCGCTGCTGATCCTTTTTGTGATCAAGGTGCTGCGGCTGGAAAGCTGTCTGGGGAAAGAGGGCAGTACCATTCTGCTGATTGCATTCCTCTCTCTGGCGGCACCTTCCGGTGCGATGATGAATCAGTTTGCAATCATGTACAACAGGGATGCTGATTATGCGAGTGCGATCAATGTACTCTCAACGCTGCTCTGTATTCTGACCATGCCGGTCATGGTCTGGCTGTTTCTTACGATCCACGTGTGACCGGGCAGCGGAGCTGTGTGATTTAACGGAACATCAAAGGCTGATTTGCTGCAAGGGGGCAGTTATGGCATATAAAAATGAATTGGAGTTTGAAGCAGCGGTGGTTGAAACACTGGTTAAAAACAAAGGCTGGAAGGATGGTGTATTAAAAAATCCGACGGAACAGGATTTGATTGATAACTGGAAAAATATTCTGTTTCGGAACAACAGAGATCGGGACCGGCTGAATGATTATCCTTTAACAGATACGGAAATGCAGCAGATTCTGGACCATATTGAAGCAAAAAAATCGCCGGTGGAATTGAATGGCTTTATTAACGGACGGGAAACAGCCATTCTGCGGGATAATCCGGAAGATAAGGAGCACTATGGAAAGGAAGTAACCTTAAGGATCTATAACCGTAGGGAAATTGCAGGAGGCATGAGTACCTATCAGATTGCGGAGCAGCCTGTGCTCAAGACACCGGATCCTCTCGATCATAACCGGAGAGGTGATTTTATGCTTCTGATAAATGGTATGCCGGTAATCCATGTGGAACTGAAAAAGAGCGGGATTCCTGTGCTGCAGGCCTGCGGACAGATCAAAAAGTACTATCATGAGGGTGTTTATACCGGTATTTTCAGACTGATACAGATTTTTATTGCCATGAATCCGGAGGGATCCTTATATTTTGCAAATCCGGGCAGTGAGGATCGTTTTGATGCGAAATATTACTTCCACTGGGAGGATTTTAATAATGATCGGGTGAATGACTGGCAGGATATCGCAGATAAGCTGATGTCTATACCGATGGCACATATGATGGTCGGATTTTATACAGTTGCAGACCGGGGAGATGATACGCTGAAGGTTATGAGAAGCTATCAGTATTATGCAGCCAATGCAATATCGGATCGGGTATCTAAAACGGACTGGGATGGCAGAAACAGATTGGGCGGTTACATATGGCATACAACGGGCTCGGGCAAAACCATGACCAGTTTCAAGGCGGCGCAGCTTATTGCCAATTCCGGCGATGCAGACAAGGTGGTTTTTCTGATGGACCGGATTGAACTCGGAACACAGTCGCTTAAGGAATACGGAAATTTTGCAGAGCAGAGGACGGATGTCAATAAAACTGAAAATACGGAAAGACTGGTGAAGCTTTTAGGCAGCGATAAAACGGATGAGACACTGATTGTTACATCCATCCAGAAAATGAGCCGGATCAAGGCTGAGGATGCCGGGAAATACGCAGCAGCACTTGCAAAAATCAGCGTAAAGAGGATCGTGCTGATTATTGACGAGTGCCACCGTTCAACATTCGGAGATATGCTTCTCACAATAAAAGATACGTTTCCGCTTGCGATGTTTTTTGGATTTACCGGTACACCGATTACAAATGTCAATGTGAAGGGAAAAGGAAAGAATACCACAAGTGATATATTTGGAAACCAACTGCATTATTACAGTATTGCAGATGGTATCCGGGATAAGAATGTACTTGGATTTGATCCGTACTGCGTGACAACGTTCCGCGATTCAGATGTCAGGGAAAAGGTGGCATTGTTAAAAGCAGGAGCATCTGCGCAAGAAGAAGCGCTGTCTGACCCGCATAAAAAGAAGATTTATGAGCATTACATGGATGGAAGGGCAGTTGCAATGGCCTGCCCTCTGCAGGAGGACGGAAGCAGAGAGACGGGCATTGAGGATAATCTGCCGACGATTGAATACCGTCTGCCGGAGCATCAGAAGGCAGTTGTCGAGGATATAAAGGATAACTGGAAGCGATTGGCAAACTGGTATGCAGATCCTGCACAAGGACATTACCGGTTTCATGCGATTCTGGCAGCAAGCAGTATTATCGAAGCATTCGAATATTACCAGCTTATTAAAAAACTGATTCCGGATATGAAGGTGACGGTGCTGGTAGATCCAAATGAGGATAATGCCGGAGATAAATATACTGCGTCAGGCGAACGGTTTATAAAGAATGATGCGCTTAAGGAAGTGCTGGAGGATTATAAAGATCTGTTTGGAAAGGCTTATGATCTCAGCTCGATGGCAGCTTTCAAGCTGGATGTGAGCGCGAGGCTGGCACACAGGAAGCCATATATGGGGATTAATACAAAGCCGGAAGAACAGCTGGATCTGCTGATTGTGGTGGATCAGATGCTGACCGGATTTGATTCGAAGTGGCTGAATACGCTGTATCTGGATAAGGTGCTTGAATATGAAGCGGTTATTCAGGCATTTTCACGTACAAACAGACTGTGCAATACGGATAAGCCTTTCGGAGTAATCCGATACTACCGGAAGCCGCATACAATGCGGGAGAATATAAAGGCTGCCGTAAAGCTGTATTCCGGAGAAAAGGCATCCGGCCTGTTTGTGGATCACCTGCCGGACAATCTGAATGCAGTCAACCGCTTCTATGATGATGTTATGCGTTTATTTGTCAGGGAGGGGAAGAGCGATCTCTCCAGACTGCCGGAGGGGCAGGCCGATGTGAAGGAATTCCGCAAACAATTCAGCAAGCTGAATGAGAAGCTGAATGCGGCGATGATTCAGGGATTCCGTTGGGAAAAGACGGATTATACATCAGAAGAAACAGGTGAAACCGTGCATGTACAGCTGAACCTGCAGACCTATGAAACGCTGTGGCAGAGATACAAAGAAATTCCGCAGGGGCCGGAGCCGGGTACGGAAGATGAGACAGTGCCGGTGTATCTGACAAGGAATGTTAATGCACTTGAGGATGATGATATTGATGCAGATTATATGAACAGCAATTTTGATAAGTACAGGAAAATCCTTGCACAGAAAAATGTTTCAGAGAGGGACAAGCAGGCAGCGCTGGACACACTGCATCGTTCTTTTGCAGCTTTGTCGCAGGAAGATCAGAAATATGCAAACATATTTCTGCATGATATAGATGCGGGGTCTGTTGAACTGGAAGAGGGCGAAACTTTAAGAGATTATATTGTGGAATACCGTGTCAAGGCCAGAAACAGCAGAACAGCTGCAGTGGCTGCAGCATTCGGCATTGATGAGGAGGTTCTCTCAGAACTGGCAGAAGCGCATCTGACAGAACGCAATATCAATGAGTACGGCAGATTTGATGCGTTGAAACAGACAGTTGATAAGACAAAGGCCAGAGCGCTTTTTGAAGCCCGGGAGGGCAGGACGGTCAATATGCTTCAGTTAAACATAAAAATCCATGACTGTCTGAAAATATTTATCCTGAGCGGCGGAAAAGATGACAGCTTTTTAAGCTGAATGATTCTGCTGCGGTTTATCCTGCGGTGTGTGCAT
>CAZPEW010000222.1:3000-4637 GCA_964585695.1 uncultured Lachnospiraceae bacterium | reverse complement strand
CCTCAATATCGCTAGGAAAAACATTCACAGCAGAAACAATAAACATATCATCCTACCGTCCGCTGATATGAATGAGCCCATGTGTACGTCAGCATCTGCACGGTGTATTGTCTATATACCCGATATCCCCTGAACGGAAACGGATCATCGGTCTTGCATGCTTCCGGAGTGTTGTATAAACCAGTTCTCCGACTGAACCAGGCGGAAGGATTTCACCGGTATGGATGTCTACGGTCTCCACAAGAATCTGATCTTCTGCTATATGCAGCCCGTCGTGATACTCGCACTGCGCCGCACAGGCTCCGAATATATCGGAAAGTCCGTAAAAATCATATACCTCGGCACCCCACAGATCTTCAATTGCCTTTCTTGTTGCATCGATAGAACCGCCGAGCTCTCCTGCAACAATTATTTTTTGTATATTCAGATCCTTTTTAGGATCAATTCCGCTTTTTATTGCTTTCTCTCCAAGCTGCCATGCATAAGAAGGGCTCGTCCAGATCACAGTTGGCTGGTAGGTTTTTAAAATAAAGAGAAGCCTCTCACTCGGAAGCGTACCGCCCCATATGCAAAGCGCACCCAGATTCTGGGCACCGATCACATCCGGGCCGCCGACGTACAGTGAGAAATTAAGTGCATGTACATACCTGTCCTTGGGTCTCATACCGACCTGCCAGAACCAGCGGCTCTCTGTGTTCTGAAATTCATCAAAATCCTGCTGTGTAAACGGACTCACGGTCGGTACGCCTGTCGATCCGGTCGATGTGGAGATAAAGACAATATCCTCCTCCGGTACGGCACCAAGCTCACCTACAAAGCTTCCGATCCCCTGCGTATCCCTTTCTGTCTTTTTACTGATAAATGGAAACTTTCCGAGATCCCCCAGTGTTTTCAGATCTTCCGGTTTCACACCGGCCTGATCAAAGCTTCTCCTGTAATAAGCCGAATGTTCATAGGAAAACCGGATAATATCCTTTAAATCCGCAAGCTGCCTTGCTTCCAGTTCCTTACGGGGCAGCGTCTCGAGCTCTTCATTCCAATACCTGTCTGTACTTTTCCTGATCTTCTGCAATGTACCCATCGTCCTGTCTCCTCCTGGTTATCCGACATACCCATCTTTTTCATATGTTTAATAATCATGAAGTCATTATAGAGTGCATCTCAGTTCAAGTCAAAGTGCATTTATTTATGATTGGTTATAGATTGTTTCTATATGCAGGGTATCTTTCTCTTTCTACGTCCTTGTTATTCATCGGTAAATATGCCTGTTGACATTCGCATGAATCTGCCATTGATGTTCCATATTGTTCTTGAACAGACTACTTTTGAAAAGATGGTCTTCATCTTTGCCATAAACTCTGCCGGCAGCTATGGATGGCTGAACATTCGTGTTGCTGTACTTTTCTGATAAGTATTGCTTCCATGCTTCTTTTTGTGTATCATGCAGATAAGGTTGAAAAGTACTGATCAACATTCGCGTCCTTAAAGAAAGCCGTTTCACCTTCAGCGTACTTTATCTGATACTGATCCAGTTCATCGGGCTCGGAATCGGTTTCATCATTCCAAACTATTCACAGTTGGTCATGGGCGGGAATGCGTTCATGGCAGGCTGTATTCTTCTGCCCGGATGCATCATC
>CAZPEW010000222.1:0-2990 GCA_964585695.1 uncultured Lachnospiraceae bacterium | reverse complement strand
TTTTCAGGAGAGCTGCTGGACCGGCGCGGTGCGGCACTGCCAATCAGAAATGACAATACCTTGCTCACAGATAAAATTTGAAGCTGTATGCATGAAACTGAATGCAAAGCTTCCGGAGAACCTAAAGAATGACTGACGATTATCTGATTCAAAAGAAACCATTTTCCGCACTTCTGATTTTTGCACTCCCGATCATCATAGGAAACCTGTTCCAGCAGACCTATACAATGGCGGATTCTGCAATTGCAGGACGCTTTGTCGGGGAACGTGCACTGGCAGCAATCGGAGCGTCTTATTCTTTGACCAATATTTTTATCAGTATCGCAATCGGAGGCGGAATCGGAGCCTCTGTCATGATCAGTCAGTATTTCGGTGCAAAGAACTTTGCAAAGATGAATGAGACAATCTATACATCTCTGATTGCCTTCCTTGTGATCAGTATTCTGCTGGGTGTCTTCGGTCTGATCTTCAGCCGGAGCATTATGATCGCATTGAATACGCCGGATGATACGCTGGATATGGCAGTAGTCTATCTGAATATCTATTTTATCGGTCTGCCTTTCCTCTTTATGTATAATGTACTGTCATCCATATTCAATGCGCTTGGAAAATCCAGAATTCCCCTGGCATTCCTTATTTTTTCATCTCTGCTTAATATCCTTCTGGACTGGATTTCCGTTACAACATTTAAAATGGGAATTGCGGGCGTAGCCTGGGCAACACTGATTGCACAGGGAATCTCCGCCCTTTTGTCTTTTGCCGTCCTCCGGGCACAGCTCAGAAAAATCAGCGGCAGCAGCAATAATGTCTTTTCCAAAAAAGAACTGCTCCCCATGGCCAGGATTGCGCTGCCTTCTATTCTGCAGCAGTCTACGGTTTCCATCGGGATGATGCTGGTACAGTCTGTCGTAAACGGATTCGGCTCGGAAACGCTGGCCGGTTTCTCCGCTGCCATGCGGGTTGAATCCATGTGTATTGTACCGATGATCGGTATCGGCAATGCCATGTCCTCCTATACCGCACAGAATATCGGTGCCGGCAGAAAAGAGCGTGTTGCGCAGGGATACCATGCCGCAACCGGAATGATAATCGGCTGTGCCATTATCATCTGCGCTGTACTTGAGTCTTTCCACCGGCCGATTATTGAACTTTTCCTCGGCAAAGGCGGCACGGCGGCTGCATTGGGAACCGGAAACAGCTACCTTATGTTCATGGGATGGTTTTTCTGCCTGATCGGTTTCAAGATGTCAGTCGATGGTCTGCTGCGCGGAGCGGGCGACATGAAAATGTTCACTGCAGCAAATCTTGTAAACCTGACGATCCGTGTAGTGCTGGCAATGACACTTGCTCCGCGCTTCGGAATAGCATTCGTATGGTATGCAGTACCGATCGGATGGTTCGCTAACTGGGCTGTCTCCTTTGCCTGGTACAGAACAGGTAAGTGGCAGTCCAAATCCGTCATTGATAGATGATGCATGGCTGTTATGATAAATCCAAAACAGGGAATCAATATCTCTTCATCTATGGGTATGGTCATTATGAAAGAGTCTCTGCAAAGTTCCTGCCGAACGCTGCCGCCTTCTTGCCTTTAAACCGCAGCCCCTTCAGCATATCCAGCATGCCTGCAACGGAATACATATAACCGTAATTGATTGCTGGCGATCCAACCAGAACAGCTTCAGAACGGAACACCTCCGTGGCAGTATCATTTTTGTCGTCTTTGCAGGAATTGGACAGCTTCACGGTTATTTCCGGCTTTGTCTCCCGGATACCTGCGGCAAATACAGATTTAAAATATTTGCATAGTACTTCATTGCCTCGGCGTAAACCTCTTCCTGACTGACTGTATCATTAAACAGCGATTCCGAAGCATAATGCTGACCAAATCCGTCATTGGAAAACAGTATATGCTCTCCCTCACCGCCGTCCATATATGTAAACATCGTATCCGGCCAGTGAAGCATAGGCGCCTCGATAAACTTCAGTGTCACTCCGCCAGGTTCCAGGGTATCTCCTGATTTAACGCAGACGTAATTCCAGTTCTGATGATAGAGCCCCTTAAGAATTTCCATTCCCTTGGCTGTACAATAAACCGGAACATTCCCCTCTGCTGGTTCCCGGATGCCTCCATATTATCTGCAGTGACGGTCATTAATTTCTTTCACCTTGTCTCTGCGACGGACATACTTTGCCTCAGTCAGCGGGTCAGTGTGCATCCAGGTTTTGACAATTTCCATGGCGATAGCACTGCCTATGATCTTACCGCCGATACAAAGCACATTCGCATCATTATGCTGACGGGAAAGAGCCGCACAAAACGGATCCTGACATACAGCGGCATAAACATTTTTCAGTTTATTGGCAATCATGGCACTGCCGTAGCCGACACCATCCACAAAAATTCCTCGGTCGCATGTGCCGTTTGAAACTGCAAGTGCCGCCGGATACACAAAATCCGACAGGTCGCAGGAATTCGTATCATAAGTGCCGAAGTCTTTGACCTCATATCCTTCTGCCTCCAGATACTTCCTGATTTCTTCCTTTAGCGCCGTCCCGGCGTGATCATTTGCCATTGCGATTTTCATAGCTGTCCTCCTACCACTCAATCCGGCAATTCCATCATTCGCTTCTTAAGCACACTAAAATCTATAATTCTGACTTCCCTATGATACTCTTTATTTCTGTAGAAAAGCAATACCGCCGGAGCTGTAAATACTATTAACTGTCCCGACGCCTCCGGGACTTCCGAAATATCAATATGAACCGACGGAAATCTCATTTCTTCCGCCAGTTTTTCCACTTTGGGCATATCCGCATAACACACGCTGCAGCCCGGTGATGACAGATACACCAACAGACATTTATTTTCAAGAATCATCCTCTGCAGCTCACTAAATGACTTTACAGCTTTCATATAACCGCCTTGTCCCCCCATATATCCGGCTTTGACAGTGAACCGATGAAACCATCCGTAAAATTGAAATCTTCTG
>CAZPEW010000221.1:794-4641 GCA_964585695.1 uncultured Lachnospiraceae bacterium | reverse complement strand
TATTCCAAACAATTTTTCAAAGAATTAAACGGTTTTCAAGGAAATGAAACCATTGCTAGCGGTGATGATGTTTTCCTATTGCAAAAAGCGGTTTCAGTTGCCCCGAAGAAAGTTGGATTTTTATTGGCTAAGGAAAGTATTGTTGCCACAAAATCAGTAGAAACTTGGTCTGAATTGTTTCAGCAACGTGTTCGTTGGGCTTCAAAAAGCACAGGTTATCCTTCAGGTTATGGAACGTTGTTAGCGCTTGTAGTTTTTTGGGGTAATTTGGCTTGGATAGTAAGCTTTTTACTTTGGTTGGTAGGTTTGTTGAACCAAAACATTTTCATGATTTTTGTTGCATTGAAATTCTTAATCGATTTTATTTTACTTTTCAAAACCGCTAATTTCTTCGAATCAAAGTTACAATATGTATTGGCGAGTAGTTTGTTATATCCGTTTTTTAGTGTTTTGGTGGCGGTGTATTCGTTGTTTGGTAAATATAATTGGAAGGGGAGAAATTTTAGAAAATAAAATTACTTTTCAACTTTGATAATAACCGGAAGTACAAATTGCGTTTTTACTTTAATTCCTCTTTTAATCGCGGGTTCTACTTTTGGAAAATCAGACAAACGAGCAGTCAAAATACTATCTATTTTAATTTTATCGTAAGCAACGCTATCTTTTAAAGACTGAGGTTCAAATTGCAAACTTGCATCGGGATTTATAGTTACCTTTACTTCAATGGTGTCCATTTCTGGATACAAGATTTGCAAAGTATCAATTCCTATTCGTTCCTGAATTATTTGTGCTAAGCAATCAAAAAAACAATGTTTTTTTATTTCCGCATCTTTGATGGTGTCGCATTGCAAAACCGATGGAAATTCATCGACCTCATTCCAATTGATTTTTTTTAATTCTTGTTCTAATAATTCTTTCTCATCAGGAACTTTTTTTTCAAAGTATTGACATGAAATGGTTGTTAAAAACAGAAAATAGAATAGTATTTTTTTCATATAAGTTATTGTAATCTAAAAATAATTGGAATTGCATGCTTAACAGAAATAGGTTCATTGTTACACTTTGCTGGAATAAACTTTGGTAATTTAGACATTATTCTGACAGCTTCTTCTTCTAAAACTAATCCGTTTTCTGGGCCATCTGCGCTAATTTTTTCTATATAACCTTCTTTATTAATCACATAATTAATTAGAACTCTTCCTTGAATATTGTGTTCCATTGCAAATTCAGGATACATAAAATTCTTCTTTATATGTAAATTGATATAGTCTTGATATGAAATTTTTTCGCTTTTACCATTAAAATCTTTTTTTACAAAAGTTGGGAAAGCAATATTGTCACATATTAGCGAGTCTTTCTTTGGCGTAACTGATTTTACAGAATCATTATAAGCTTTTTGTTTTGCTTTTAGCTCCTTACTTTCCTCTACCTTTACAAGATAAGCATCCCACTCTTGTTTCATTTTTAATTCATAAGCTTCTTGTTTTTGCTGTCTGCGAGTTTTTCTTTGCCCAAAAGAAGTTCCACTAATCGCTAAAATAAATAGGAATAAAAAAATACGTTTCATGCTTTTAATTTAAATTATCAACGTTCATTAACAATATATTGAAAATAGTTATTTTACGCTTGTTTTAATAGCATTTTTTTGCCTAACTAATAAATAATTGCTGTAATTTTTATCATACCATTCTTGCTTGTTTTTAAGAGCAATTTCTTTTTCTTTTGGGTATAAAGCAGCATATCTATCATTAAAAGTTGCTATTTTTATAGTATATGAATAATATTCTATTTTTGTTAATATTTTAATTGTGTCGTCATTAACCATTTTATGATATTCAAAAAAAAGCTGATCAAAATCTTTAAAAGAATAATTTACAACTTTATTTTTGAAACTATGATATAATGAATCTTTCAAAATTTGATCTTCTTTTTCTTGTGAAAATCCAATTTGAAATAAAAATAAAGTTATCAAAATTTGGTATAAATAATTTTTTCTCATAATTTATTAAATATAGCCGTTTAACCTTTTATTTTGTTATACTTTTTAATCCAATTATTGTAATAAATTAGATGATTAAATCCTAATAAACAGATTTATTATTGTGTGAAATCTATTCAGTAGCGATCTAGAAAGTCCATTCAAGCATTTGGTGTTTCAATTTTATATAGTTCATTTAAAGTACCAACTCAAAAATCTAATTCAAATATGCTTTTTAAGTCAATTAATATTATTAAACATCTGTTTTTAAATTGCAAAGAATTGTATTCACTATTTATGTAAATGAGACTGTAACTTAAAACCTCTTTTTGCTAATAACAAATTAAAAAACAATTTCACTTTTTATTATATCTTTGTTAAGTAGTTTGATTTTTTAAATAATTATGTTTTACAAGACAAGTTTCATCAACCCTTTTATTATTTACAAAATAAATTTAAATCACTTCAATAAAAAAACAAATAATAGATTGCTTAATGTTTTGCCATTAAAATTATTTGAAACAAAGTTATAAATTTGTTAGACAGTAACTAAATATTATGGAATACTTTTTATTACTTACTTCCTTATTATTATTAATTATTGGATTTTTTGGCAGTTTGCTTCCTGCGATACCTGGATTACCATTAAGTTGGATAGGAATTTTATGCTTGTATTTATGTCCTGGTATAGAAATTAATTATTGGATTTTAGGTGTATCGTTTTTAATTGTCATTTTTATAAGTATTTTAGATTATATAATTCCTGCTAAAGGAACTAAATACTTTGGTGGAAGTAAGTATGGTATTTGGGGAACAAATATTGGTTTAGTTGTTGGAATATTTGCTCCAATTCCGTTCGGATTCTTAATTGGACCCTTTATTGGTGCACTAGTGGGAGAACTTATTTATAACCATCAAGAAAAAGGAAGAGCATTCAAAGCAGCGACTGGTTCATTTACCGGATTTTTAGCTGGAATTTTTATGAAAGTATTAATAAGTTTACTTTTTTTTGGACTTTTTTTAGTTCTAGTGTGGCAACATAGAGCGATTTGGGTTTAATGAAAAAATAATTAACCAAGTCCACAGGTTTTGGACTTGATCCTGAAAAATAAAAAAAGCTCTGCATAAATGCAAAGCTTTTCATTGGTCTAACTACTAAACCTTTTGGTACTTTCGTACCTAAACAACACAACTATTTTAAATATCTTAAGAGGGCAAAAAAGCCTTTCTTTTACGAAAGGCTTCCTCTTTACTGGCGGTCTGGACGGGACTCGAACCCGCGACCCCATGCGTGACAGGCATGTATTCTAACCAACTGAACTACCAAACCAATTTTTTATCCGCCCAAGCGGAATCCGGCAAAAGCAGGATTCAAAAATTGTGTATCTTTTCTCTAAAAGTGTTGCAAATATACTATTTTTTTAAATAATCACAATACTATATTAAAAAAGTTTTTAAACGAACTTTGAAGATACAAGACCACAAAAATAAAACTTCCGGATTATAAAATCTGGGAATTTTATTTAGGTTAATCATATTTAGTTTTTTCCTTTAAATTAATTTTAGCACTTTAATAACAATTTTATTTTAATTGCACATTTTGATTTTTATCATATTTCACTTTGTATCCAAAGGTTAACTTGGCAGATTCTCTGGATTTAAGTTTTAACTTCCACTCCAAATCACCTGTAGATTTATTGAATTCAGCCTTACTTGTTTCCAAAATCTCAATGGATATATCCTTATTTTGAGTAACTGGCATTTGATCTTGTATAACAATGTCAATATCTGTCGATTTTAAATTTTTAACCTCAATTTCAAACAAATTTGTTCGTTCTTTTTGACTTCCCCATATTTTCTCTTTCGATT
>CAZPEW010000221.1:0-784 GCA_964585695.1 uncultured Lachnospiraceae bacterium | reverse complement strand
AACTTAATGAAAGCGTATCTTCCATATTTCTTGGATCAATATAGGTTTCACCCATGTAGGTGCCATCAAAGAAAATATTTGCTTTAGAAGGGACCAACTGTAACTCATCTAATTTGGATATTTGAGCAACTAAAAACACCGATGGATCAATTTTTGGGACAGAATAATATTTAAAATTTGCTGTCAAATCTTCGTTTTTAATTAAAACCAAATGTTCTTGATTGTTTGAAGCAATTGTGTAAGGAAGATCAATCACAAATTCGGCAGAAATAACTTGATCGATCATCTTTACAAAATCAACCGAAGTTTTAGCTCTATTATGCCCCAAGTCTTCATCTAAACTTTTTTTAATTTCTCTTTCCTCATATTGGCTTTCATTAGGAGCACCATAAGTTCCATACGTATGGCCAACTGCTCTTGTTACATAATAATCCAAATACCAAGGATGTAAAGTTGGTTTTGTTTTATTCATATAAGGATTATTGGTTGAAATAGTCAATTTGACATCTTCCCAATTAATTCCAGTATTTTGATAAACTTTAGCCTTGTAGTTTAGATTTACCTTTCCTGTTGAAACCTCACTTCTGATATCATAAAGTGGTGTCCAACCAGCTTGTGAAACAACATACGAAAAAAACAATTTCCCTGTAACAAGTTCATTTGCAGAAACAGTAACTACCAAGCGATGAATAGGACCTTTTGGTTCTTCTTTTACATCACTGGTGGTTTGATAGTTTTTCAAATTATTCAAACGTGTTTGCATTTCATTTTTTCGTTGATTTTT
>CAZPEW010000220.1:1113-4658 GCA_964585695.1 uncultured Lachnospiraceae bacterium | reverse complement strand
GGACTGGATATACTGGAAAGGTCGGTAAACCAGGAAAAAACCAATACCACCCGGTTTATCGTGGCCGGCAGAGAGCAGGTCTATACGGAAGCATCAGCAAGGATCAGTCTCTGCTTTGAGACTGCGCACCAGCCCGGCGCGCTTTACAATGTACTCGGCAACTTTATTTTCAACGATGTCAATATGACGATGATTCAGTCCCGTCCGGTTCCGGAGCGTGCCTTTGAATACCGCTTTTTTGTGGATATCGAGGGCAGGCTGGATCAGCCGGATGTAATGAATGCACTGAGCGGTATCCAGGATCAGATCACGAGCTTCAGGATCCTCGGCTGCTATTGAGCGGAATACAAGTACAGAAATGCAGTAATCCATAGGGCATCAGGCGTCTTTCATGACAGCCTGTGCAATGCAGTGAAAGGAGTTTTATGGCACAGATCAATATTCTTGTGGTAGATGACGAAAAGGAAATTGCGGAGCTTGTGGAAATCTATCTGGTCAGTGACGGCTACAAGGTTTTCAAGGCATACAATGCGGAGGACGGACTCAAGCTCCTGGAGGAGCAGGAAATCCATCTGGTTCTCCTGGATATCATGATGCCGGGTATGAACGGTCTGGAGATGTGCAGGAAAATCCGGGAGAAGTCCAATATTCCGGTCATCATGCTCTCGGCAAAGTCTACGGATCTCGACAAGATCGTAGGGCTTACCGGCGGTGCGGATGATTACGTGACAAAGCCTTTCAACCCGCTGGAGCTGACTGCGAGAGTCAAGTCGCAGCTCCGCCGCTATACCCAGCTTAACCCGAATGCCTCCAATCAGTTCACCAGCAATGAGATCACCATCCGCAATATGACGATCAACAAGGACAACCATAAGGTCATCATTGACGGGGAGGATATCAAGCTGACGCCGATTGAATTCGACATTCTGTTTCTGCTTGCGGCACATCCCGGCAAGGTTTTCTCTACCGATGAGATTTTTGAGAAGGTATGGAATGAAAAGGTATATGAAGCCAACAACACAGTCATGGTTCATATCCGGAGACTGCGCGGAAAGATGAAGGAAGACAGCCGCGAGGACAAGATCATCACAACGGTCTGGGGCGTCGGCTACAAGATTGAAAAATAATGGATGAGCATCAGGATAAAAAGAATCTGCACCGGCACAGTCCGGGACGAGGCTATATGATGCAGCTTCTGATCAATATCGGAGTTGCGGCGGTGATTACTGCCATTCTTCTGGTATTTCTGATCACCAACATTACCGGGTTCAGCAGTTACCTCTATCAGACAGGGAACGACTCGCCTGCAGTGCAGCGGTTTGCATTCGGCTCGACGGTCAGTGTCCTTCTGTTTGTGCTGCTCGGAATCCTGATTTTTACCGTTATTTTTATTCTCCTGCAGCGGAAAACAGCAAAGGACATCGAGACCATTGCCCGTGCCGTGGAGCAGATTTCCGGCGGGGATCTCAGCACGCAGCTGGATGTAAGCGGAGAGGGTGAGCTTGCGGAAATTGCAGCCAACATCAACGGGATGGAGAGTGATATCCGTGCGCTGATGGAAAAGGAGCATGAGAGTGAGCAGTCCAAGACGGATCTGATCACGAATGTTGCGCATGATCTCCGGACGCCGCTGACCTCGATCCTCGGCTATCTTGATCTTCTTAAGCAGAATGATACGCTCAGTCCGGAAATGCAGAAAAAATACCTGGAAATTGTATATTCCAAGTCCCAGCGTCTGCAGAAGCTGATCGAGGAGCTTTTCGGCTTTACCAAGCTCTCCTACGGCAAGCTCAACATGAATGTGAGCGAGGTAGACCTTGTGAAGCTGCTGGGGCAGCTCCTCGAGGAGAGCTATCCGAATTTTGAGAAGCATGAACTGAGCTATGAATTTATTTCCAATACAGAATCGGCAGTGATCGAGGCGGACGGAGACCTCCTGGCGAGACTTTTTGACAACCTGATTTCCAATGCGATCAAGTATGGTGCAGAAGGAAAGCGGGTTATTGTGCGTCTCCGGGCAGACCGGGACAAAGTCATGGTCAAGGTCGTGAATTACGGCTATGTGATCCCGGAAAAGGAACTGCCGCTGATTTTTGACAAGTTCTACCGCGTGGAGCATTCGCGGTCATCGCAGACCGGCGGAACGGGGCTGGGACTTGCGATTGTAAAGAATATCGCAGACATGCATCACGGTACCGTATCTGTTTCCTCGGATCTTTACGGAACGGTATTTACGGTGAAGCTGCCGGTATACTATGAGGGGGAGAAGGAAAACGTTGAAGCCGGAAACCAGTAAGACAGAGAGAAATATCCTGAAAGCAGGACAGAGGACAGTCCTGCTTGTTTTCCTGTTTCTGATTTTTTCCGCGGGCATTTCCTTTGCCTCCAGGGCGGATACGGTGAATCTTTCCGTTACCTACGGCTATCAGAACACGGCCAAGGCGGGACATTATCTGCCGCTTAAAATCGGAATCGAGAATACGGGAGAGGATACCTTTTCCGGCTTTATCCATGTATATATGGCGGCATCGGAGGACAATCTGTATGAGTACCGCTACCAGAAAACCGTTGAGGGTTCCTCGGCCGGAGAACTGGATGTAACGGTTTCCCTCAGCACAGGCGTAAGCCAGCTGCTGATTACGGCAGAGGACAGGAACGGGACCGTGCTCGGCAGCAAGCGTATCGGCCTGGATGTGGCCGGAGCGGATGCGGAGCTGATCATCGGACTGCTTTCCGATCAGTCGGAGAGCCTGTCATATCTTAACGGCGTCGGGATCAATGACGGCATCCTTAAGACAAGGACCGTTGCACTGGATGCGGCAAAGCTTCCGTCGGAGGCGGCGGATCTCGACCAGCTGGATGTACTGCTGATTTCCGATTATACAATGGAAAGCATGAAGCAGAATGAGGCAGATGCCATTATGCGGTGGGTCGGCAGCGGCGGTACGCTTCTGATCGGTACCGGCAAGCTCGGCGGCAAGGCACTTGCGCCGTATTTCTCGGATCTTTTGAAGGCGGATCTCTCGCCGATGCCGTCCAAGGTGGATATGATCAGCACAAGCTCCGAGAAGGATGATCTCTCCGTGCAGCAGAACGGCGGCAGTACAGGCGATGCGAATGCTCCCGCCGGCGGCAGTGCGGCTGCACAGCAGGTTGCGCTCACTTCCTCGGCTGTATATCTCAGAGATGGCAGGGTTGTCCTTTTTTCGGGTGCTGCGCCGATTGTATCGGAGGTTTCTGTCGGAGCCGGGCTGATTGCTGTAAGCGGCTATGATTTCTGCGACCTCCAGCGCTATGCAACCGAACAGAGTGCCTATGTGGACATTCTGCTTACAAAGATCCTCGGGCAGAGCAGGCTGGAAAAACTGTCCGTGACTGCCTCGGAAAAGAGTCTGAACGAGTACTGGGACATCCAGGAACTGATGAATGTCAGTGATGCACGGAGGATTGCACATCCGGAATTCTATGCATTCGCGCTGTTCTTTTATCTCTTGCTGATCGGTCCCGGACTTTATTTCTACATGCGGGAGCATGGTGCAGAACGG
>CAZPEW010000220.1:580-1103 GCA_964585695.1 uncultured Lachnospiraceae bacterium | reverse complement strand
TCCTGATTGTTGCAGTGCTTTCCACGATCCTGATCTGGGTTATGGGAATCGGCACGAGGTTCAACGGACGGTTCCTGACCTATGCAAAGCTTAAGGATGTCTCGGAAACCAGTATTGATGAAAAGGATTTCATCAACCTGCGCTCCTCCTACAGGAAAACCTACGGACTGGATGTCAGGACAGAGTATTATGCCTATCCGGTGCTCAAGGGCTCAGATTACAACGGCGATATTACCAGTCTCAGCAGCAATACGGACATGGAAAAAACGGCAATTGATTTCGGCAGGGATAAAATCAGTATCGAGATCAGCAACGCGGATCCGTTTACTGCCAAGTATTTTGAACTGGATAATAAAATCCCGAATTCGCAGGGCGCCTTTACATCGGATCTTACGCTCCATGACGGAGCTGTCATTGTCCGCGGCGACCGCATTGCAGCTGCAAGCTGCCTGTTGCCCTTGACGGAAGCGAGGAACCTCAGCCAGGAGCTGTGGACGCGGCACCGTGCGGCCATTGGTCTATC
>CAZPEW010000220.1:0-570 GCA_964585695.1 uncultured Lachnospiraceae bacterium | reverse complement strand
GTCAGCGGCTCCATCCGGAACGATACCGGCGAATCCCTGCAGGATGCTGCGGTTCTGATTTACGGGAAGCTGGTCCGGATCGGGAAGCTGGAGGCCGGGGCGACGGTTGATCTCTCCAATCATGAGCCGGTGAATGTTCCGGTCGGAGAGGCCGGCACCGCCGCGGCACTGGTGACCTCCGCTGCAGGGCAGAGTTTCCTCCGCTACTATCTTGCAAATGAACTGAACGGCTATTTCCAGGATGCAAAGCTGGTAGGCTTTGTGCGGGATGAAAGTCCCGGCTTTACGGAAGATGGGGAGATCGACAGCTACGGCATTACGATGGTGGTATCCGCGCTTCCGCTCAATACGCATGTCAATGCGCAGTACAGCTACAGCGCGCTTTCCAGAGATCCGGAGGTCCTGAGCGGAGACTACACCGCTTCCGGGAACACCATTTCCGGTTCTTTGACTACAGAAATCCGCTATCACCTCGGGGAAGACAGCAAGATTGAAAAAATCCGCTTCGACAGTCTTAACCAGGAGCTTCTGAACAGTGTTTCCGCGGAGACGGATGTTGTACCGTTCCGC
>CAZPEW010000219.1:1546-4664 GCA_964585695.1 uncultured Lachnospiraceae bacterium | reverse complement strand
CAATGACACTGAACAGCCCGCCGACGAGAGACACAAACATTGTAACTTCATAGCCCGTAAGCAGACGTTTGGGATTTTTAAATATGTATTCATAAGCCAGCAGACTGAATTTATGCGGGAAAATGCTGTATCCGTACTGGAATATTGAATTAGAATCCGAAACGGAAATTGCGATCATCAATACCACTGGGTATATACAGACTATGGAAAAAAGGATCATGACCAGATTCAGTATAATCTGCAGCTGTCTTTTCTTTTTCTTGTTTTCTACCATGAGTTATTCCTTTCCCTTAAAATAAGGCGCTTTCCTCGCAGAACTTACGTGTCAGCCAGTTTGCAATCAGTACCAGTACCAGGCCGACCAGACTCTGATATAAGCCGATTGCCGTACTCATTCCGACATCGCCGAGAACCCGCAGTGTACGGTATACATATGTATCGATAACATCTGTTACCGGATACAAAAGCCCTGCATTCTGCGGAACCATATAGAATAATCCAAAGTCAGAATAGAAAATCTTGCCAAGCATAATCAGCGCAAGCATAACTACAATCGGTTTCAGAAGCGGCATGACCACCTTGCAGATAATCTGAAATCTGCTTGCACCGTCCACCGCTGCTGCCTCAATAAAGGTGGTATCGATGGCAATAAGGGATGCATAGATGATAATGGTATTGTAACCGACACACTTCCAGAAATTTACAATCGGGATGATATACAGCCAGACGTGCATATCTGCATACCAGTTTATGTTTGCACCTGAGAGTCTGTTTAAAAGTCCGTACTGGACATTTAAAAATGCGAATACAATAAACGCAATCACTGCATATGACAGAAAGTACGGAAAAAACATGACTGTCTGATAGATCTTTACGGCGCCGCGTCTTGTAATGCCGTTCAGAATGAGCGCAAAGATCACAGAGCCTGCCAGTACCGATATGATAAAGATCAGATTATATAAAATCGTATTCCGCGTAATCGTAAACGCGTCCTGTGATTTGAAAAAGAATGTGAAATTTTTAAGTCCTACCCATTTGCTTCCCAAAAATCCGCTGTCGTATTTATAATCCTTAAAAGCCAGTACCAGTCCGAAAAGCGGGAGATACTGAAATAAAAAGAGCAGTATCAGTGCAGGCATAGACATAACTGTCAGCATTCGATCTTTTTTCCTGACATAGCTGTTTTTCTGTACCTTGACAGCTGCAGGCTTTTTACCTGAATTCCTAAATCCCATGATAGATCCTCCTGAAAAATACGCAATAAAGCATAACTTTCATAAAGAGTGCGGAAACCCGCACTCTTTACTGCAATTTGATATATGCTTACTTCCTGCCTTACTTCTTGCCTGCCAGCCAGGCATCCAGCTGTTTCTGCTTCTCTGCTATGATATCTTCAGAACCTGCATCTTTAAGCTTGGAAAGGAATTCCGGAATATAGGTTTCAGGATCAACGGTTCCTCTTACAATTGCCCTGTAATACTGGTCATAAACGCTCTGACACTGTGCAACCTGGCTCTTGACCGGCTCCGGATCAAATACAAATCCGAGGAGCGGACTTACGGAAGCACTCTCGTTCAGTGCAATTGTGTCCTTCCAGATTGTATCGCTCTGTGTGCCGTATACATAGGCATTGAACTGATTGCCCATTGCCCATGCCTTGTTCGGCTGATAGCCGCTGTTTTCTACCAGTTCGATCCGGTTGTCGCCGACTTTCTTATAATGCGTTCCTTCAATTCCGAAACATACGAGATTGTAAACATCCTTATCTGTATTCAGCAGATTGATGAATTTCATTGCTTCTTCCGGATGCTGGCTCGTTGAAGAAATACAGTTCATGGTTGCAGATACAGCTGCCGGCAGTACACGGCCGTCCATTATTTTCTGGATGCTCATATCTTTTCCGAAAAGCATCTTACGTTCCTCTGCAATTCCAGGTTTTACATCATCCAGCATTGCCGCTACCTTGCCGGCCTTAATAAGATCGTTGGTGCTGGTAATCGTAGCAGCATCCGGTGCAATATAGCCTGCATTAAACCATTTATGCACAATATTTACAAAGTTTTTGAAGCCCTCGCTGTCATACTGGTTTACAACCTTCATGCTGTCGTCATTGATCAGCAGTGCACCGGGCGTACCTCTGGCACCGATCTCATCAAATCCCATCAGCGGAATCAGATTATCCTCATTCGGAACAATTGCAATCTGGTTCGGATTATCCTGATGGATTTTTTCAAGCAGCGGCTCGATATCTTCCATCTTCTTTACAGAAGATAAATCAAAATTATATTTCTGAAGGGTTTCTGTCGGCACAGAGAAACCGCCCTCTTTGGCCTCAATCTGGTAATTGATTACGCCGTAGATCTTACCGTTAAGCTTTACACCGTCCCAGTACTTTTCCGGGATGGCATCATAGGTTGCCTGTCCGTACTTATGAATCAGGTCGTCCAGCGGCAGGAAAGCACCGCGGTTTACATTTCCCCAGAAATCAGCAAATCCTGCACCTGCAAAAACAACATCGCAGTTTTCACGGCCGCCCAGAATAACCTGCATCTTATCATTATAGGAACCGCCGGGGATATTGACGATTTTAACCTTACAGTTGATCTTTTCCATGGTCAGCTTGTTCAGTGCTTCATTAACCTTTGCTGTATCTGCCTGATCATCAAACCGGGTATACCAAAGCAGCTCCACCGGTTCTCCGTCTGCAGAACTGCTCTCCTGTCCGGAAGCAGCCGCTGCTCCGTCTGTTGCTCCTGCCTGTGCAGTCTCTGTTTTGGCAGAGCTGCCGCATCCGGCCAGTGCCGTAACCATTGCCGCAGCAATCACTGCAGCTTTAATCAAGTTTTTCCTTTTCATATCTCGCTCCTTATCGTATTTCCAGATAGCTCTGGTACATGTTTATAAGTTATGATATGCAGACTGATTTATCAATTGTCAGAAAAGGAAAACCCTCTCAGACAGATTCTCATATTGCAGAAAGTCTCTCAAATCCTGTGTTTCCGCCCCGGATGCCGGCTTCTGCCCTAGCTGCCGAGCTTCTGACCTGCTCTCTGCTCCTTTGGAGATACGCCGAAACGTGCTTTGTACAGGCGGTAAAAGCTGCTTGTTTCCAGTCCGC
>CAZPEW010000219.1:0-1536 GCA_964585695.1 uncultured Lachnospiraceae bacterium | reverse complement strand
GCAGCTTTCTATGATCTGCGCAATCTGACAATCCGAATGCAGCACGAGCTCCTGTGCATGCGTGAGGCGGACACTGTTGATATACTCACCTACGCCGGAACCGGTCACTTCCTTGAAAAGAACATTCAGATAGCTTGCCGAGATTCCCATTTTGGAAGCAAGGAACTTGCTGCATATATCCTTGTCCGCGTAATTCTCATCAATAAAACGGCATACAGAATTAACAATTGTATTGTTTTTCTGTCTGGTATCATACGGAATCTGCCCCATGATGTCATGAATCAGTTCCGTCAGATTTTTATGAACCTGCGTTTCCCTTTCATATGCGGTTTTCTGCACAACGGAAAAATCAGCATGTATTTTGCTCAGCTTATGTTCATTCATCTGACTGACATAATTCTGAAGCGCTACGCTGAACTGCAGGATACAGATAAGATACTGATCTATGCTGCCCTGACTCACCGCGGTCAGAAATTCCTGCAGCAGTTCATCTGCCTGCTCCGTACTGGTTCTGTTAATGGCATCCAGAAGTTTCTTTTCTATCTCCTTCGGATATTCAATTACGGTTTTTTCACGTTTTTCAAGCTCATCCGTGCTTAAGACCGCGCGCGTGCCAATCAGCAGCGTATACCTTGACATGCTGTTCAGGCTTCTGCAGGAAGCATTGAGCGCATCTCTGTCACAGACCGTCAGTCTATAGAAAACCGCCAGCTCAATTTCCAGGTATTCAGCTGCCTTTTCCGAAAGCTCTTCTGCAGTCTTATGCACCAGCTGTGGATCCGTCTCGCCTGCAAATGAAACCAGCAGCGCAATTTTATTTCCGGAAAGAGGGATCGTCATGGCTGCACCAAGCGGCTGGAAAAGCTCCTCCGCTATATTGCATACTGCAAAGCGGATCAGATTTTTTTCCTGCAGATCATTCTGATATACATGCTCATCAAATATATTCAGAAGAAACAGCGCTGCAGGCTGCCCCTTGTGATAGAGATCCGACAGATTGGAAAAAACGCTGTCGGCAATCTGCGTATCCGAATCTGTAAGGACAGCTTTCAGGCGGCTTTTTCTGACCTGCGCATTCTGCCTGTCATATATATATCTGAGATCCTCAACATCACCTTTAACCAGCAGTGAAACTTCATTCGGCATCGCAGAGGTTTCCCTGATGTGCTGGAACAGATTGTCTATCGGATTGTAGATAAGTTTGGATATGAGAATGGTAAGCGGTATGCCGACCAGGAAAGATAATAATACCGCAAGCATAATGCGGTACTGCATCAGATGGACAAACGTCAGTATTCCGCTGTACGGCTGTGAATTCAGGAGAATCCAGTCTGTCCCGTCGATTGCCTTGGCGCTTACGACCTGCCGTTCTCCGTTTTCCTCCCAGAAAAAGCTGCGGTTGATATTTTCTGCTGCTTTGGAATACAGCGAGGAATCAACGCCAAAACTCCCGGATACCGCATCCGCTTTCTCGCGTGCCGTATCCAGGAGGATCTGACTGCTGCTGTTTAAAAGAAGCATATGTCCGTTCTGATT
>CAZPEW010000218.1:0-4666 GCA_964585695.1 uncultured Lachnospiraceae bacterium | reverse complement strand
CTACATAGGGAATATGCAGTTCATCCAGGCGATTCAGATTGTTGATGCTGCGGGAGAGGATCAGGTCAATCCTTCCGTCGTTCCAGAGCTTCTGCGCAAAACCGGTGATGTGGCGGTAATCGTAGTGACTGTCTGTATAGAAGTAAGGGCAGTTTTCTTTTTTAATATACTGCGGAACATCCATGAAATCGTTGGTGGTGGTAAGGAAATCACAGAAGACCCTGCTGAGAGGCGTTTCCGGATGTTCAATCTGGAAATTCAGAAGGATCGAAAGCACGTCAATCGGCTCATAGGCTGTAAAGGCACAGGGAATGCGGATATCCGGAAATTTGCTCAGGATATAATGGTAGCCCAGCTCTCCGGAAAAGAAGATGACATCACATTTTTCTCTGCAGTCTGCGTAGATTTCATCGATATCAGACATGCGCTTATAAATATACTTATGAAACTGGCAGCCGAAATCATGCTCGGCAATTACTTTATCAACCGGTTCAAGCGAATGATCCGGACTGACAATTGCAACATTGATCATTTTTTACTCCGATGTCGGGAAACGACATAAATAATATGGAAGCTGTAAAGATTTCAGACTTAAATGACATAACAATAAACTGAGATTATCACTTCAATCAGCTAAAGTCAATATTCAGATTAAAGAAGCAGATAATTGTGTCATTAAATAGGCAGGAAGACTTCCTGCTGCTAGAAGTAGATTTTAAGAAAAAATTGGTTTATAATGTTAGCTTAGTTTGGGATTCTATTGATAAGGGGTACACATGGGCAGACCAAAGGGAAGCAAAAACAAAACCAGGAAGGGAACAGCATCCTCCAGATCACAGACGCAGAATACAGAGAGACCGATGATGGGAGATGAGGTTGCGGTTATCATCACATTCGCAGTGTCTGTATTTCTCTTTTTATCCAATCTGGGACTCTGCGGACCGGTGGGCGCTGTTCTGCGTTCTGTGCAGCTGGGACTTTTCGGAACAATCGGATATATTTTTCCGCTTGTTCTTCTGCTGGTTGTTGTTTTTATTCTTTCCAACCTGGATAATCCGTATGCGGCTTTCCGTATGACGGCAGCGCTGTTTATGCTGATCTTTCTGTCTGCTGTTCTGCAGTTTGCATCCGGCGGCGTCAAGGATATGTCGCTGGGGGATTTTTATACGGAAGCATCCGACCAGGGCAGCGGGGGCGGCGTGATCGGCGGCGCACTGGCGATGGTGCTTTACGGCATGGCCGGACAGGTCGGTGCAGTTCTGATTCTGCTTGCGGCAATTCTGGTCTGCCTCGTATATATCACGGAGAAACCGCTGGCACGTATGTTTGCGGCTGGTTCCATAGCGGCTGCTTCCAAGGCAAAGGACAGGGCAAAGGAAGATTTTTCCCTTATGGCGGAAAATGCCAGACAGCACAGGGAGGAGCGGCTCCGTCAGAAGGAAGAGCGTGACAAGGCTGCAGAAAATGCGCGCGGAGTTGATTTCAATGCAATCAATCTGACCGGAGAACCGGAGGGAGAGCTGCCCTTTGAGGAATCACCGGTCCGTCTGACAGAACCGGAGGGAAGTCTGCCGGAGGTTTCTCTTTTTGATACAGGAAAGACGGAAGCAGACAAAACACTTCCTGCAGAGGATGGGGAAATCGAGCTTCCTCTGAATGTAAAGCATGAGAGATTTGCGCCGGCGGAAACGGATACTGCCGCTGCAAAAACGGATGATTTTCCGGAATTTGATATCAGCGGACAGGGATATGAGAAACCGGAAGTGCCATCGGAAGATATACCGGGGATGACGTCCGGGCGGCCGGACGCTAAAGCAGCGGATGCTGTACAGATTCCGGCTGCAGATCTGCCGCAGAGAAACACGGCTTCTGCAGAAATATCCGGCAGCAGGCAGGACGCTCCGCAGCCCGCCGGTATGAATCCGGAGAGCGGCACGAGACGGATTGTCACTTCCACAGGAAAGATTATAGAAGCAGATGTGGAAACGGTGCAGAAAAAGGTTGAACAGAAGCGGGCAGAGGCTGCTTCAGATTCAGATAATCTGAAGGTGCAGCAGGAAATACTGCGGAAAAAGGCAGCTGCCAGACCGTACCGTTTTCCGCCGCTTGAGCTGCTTAAAAAGGGCGGAGTGCAGGACACGGATTCCCGCGAGGAGATCCGCAAAAATGCACTGACGCTGCAGCAGACGCTCAAAAGCTTTGGCGTTGGGGTGACGGTTACCAATGTATCTGTAGGTCCTGCCGTTACGAGATATGAACTGCAGCCGGAGCAGGGTGTCAAGGTCTCCAAGATTGTTGCACTGACCAATGATATCAAGATGCGTCTTGCCGCTGCCGATATCCGTATAGAAGCACCGATCCCGGGCAAATCCGCAGTGGGGATAGAGGTTCCCAACCGGAGCAGCCAGACGGTGTATCTCGGTGATATCATCCAGTCGCAGGAATTCAGGAGCTCCAAGGCAAAGCTTGCCTTTGGCGTCGGCAAGGATATTGCCGGAAAAATTGTCGTAACGGATATCGCCAAGATGCCGCATCTTCTGATTGCAGGAGCTACCGGTTCCGGCAAATCGGTATCCATCAATACACTGATCATGTCCATTGTATATAAGTACAGACCGGATGAAGTCCGCCTGATGATGATTGACCCCAAGGTCGTTGAACTGCAGGTATACAACGGTATTCCGCATCTTTTGATCCCGGTTGTGACGGATCCCAAAAAAGCGGCTGCAGCGCTGAACTGGGCAGTGGCGGAAATGACGGAGCGCTACAGGAAGTTTGCCGAGACAGGCGCGCGGGATCTTAAAGGATATAATGAAAAGGTGGAGGAAGTCATAAGAGATCCGGAGGTGCCGGAGGATCAGAAACCGGAGAAGCTTCCGCAGATCATAATCATCATTGATGAGCTGGCAGATCTCATGATGGTTTCCGCACAGGAGGTGGAGGACAGCATCTGCCGTATCGCACAGCTTGCAAGAGCGGCCGGAATGCACCTCGTTATTGCCACACAGAGGCCTTCTGTCAATGTTATTACAGGACTTATCAAGGCGAATGTCCCGAGCCGGATTGCATTCGCGGTATCCTCAGGCGTGGATTCCAGAACCATTATAGATATGAACGGCGCCGAGAAGCTGCTGGGGAAAGGCGATATGCTGTTCTTCCCGCAGGGGATACCGAAGCCGATCCGCTGTCAGGGCGCTTTTGTATCTGACCAGGAGGTCCAGGAGGTTGTGGATTTCCTGAAGCAGAATGGTGAGGCGGACTACAAAGAGGACATTCAGTCAACGATCCAGACCCCGGATGCAGATGGTACCGGCGGTTCACAGGATGATAGGGACGACCTGTTCCAGGAAGCAGGCGCTCTTATTATAGAGTCAGATAAGGCATCCATCGGCATGCTGCAGCGGAGATTCCGGATAGGTTTCAACCGCGCGGCACGAATCATGGACCAGCTGGCAGAGGCACAGGTTGTCGGACCGGAGGAAGGTACGAAACCAAGGAGGATTCTGATGTCCATGGAGGAGTTTGAGCAGCTCGCGGAGAGCTGAGCAAGGTTCATGCGGCACAGAGAAAGCTGAGGAGATTGTGATGAGGTCTGATATTCAAATCGCACAGGAAGCGGCAATGCAGAGGATCACGGAGGTTGCCGTCAGGTATGACATCCAGGAGGATGATCTGGAGCTTTATGGAAAGTACAAGGCAAAGCTTTCACATGAGCTGTGGGATCGGATCAAGGACAGACCTGACGGAAAACTGGTTCTTGTCACTGCCATCAACCCGACACCGGCAGGAGAGGGAAAAACAACAACCTCCGTCGGTCTTACGGATGCCTTGAATCTGATCGGCAAAAAGGCTGCAGCAGCACTCCGTGAGCCTAGCCTCGGACCCTGCTTCGGAATCAAGGGCGGCGCAGCCGGCGGCGGATATGCGCAGGTTGTTCCGATGGAGGATCTGAATCTGCATTTTACCGGTGACTTCCATGCTATTACAAGTGCCAATAACCTGCTGGCAGCGCTTCTGGACAATCATATCAAGCAGGGAAATGAACTGAATATCGACCTTAAAAACATAAACTGGAAAAGATGTGAGGATATGAATGACCGCGCCCTCCGGAATATTGTCATCGGAATGGGCGGCAAGGGGGACGGTGTTGTCCGGGAGGATCATTTTGTCATTACTGTAGCTTCAGAGGTTATGGCAATTCTCTGCCTTGCCGATGATATGGAGGATCTGAAAAAGAGGCTTGCGAGAATCATCGTAGCCTATGATATGAGCGGAAAGCCGGTTACGGCGGAGGATCTCCATGCGGTTGGTGCCATGGCTGCACTTTTAAAAGATGCCATCAAGCCGAATATTATCCAGACACTGGAGCATAACATGGCGATTGTCCACGGCGGACCGTTTGCAAATATTGCACATGGCTGCAATTCCGTACAGGCAACTCGCTTTGCACTGAAGCTCTCGGATATTACGGTAACGGAAGCTGGCTTCGGCGCGGATCTCGGTGAGGAAAAGTTCCTTGATATCAAGTGCCAGATGGCCGGACTGAGACCGGATGCGGCGGTACTGGTTGCAACCGTGCGTGCACTGAAATATAATGGCGGCGTACCCAGGACAGAGCTTGCCGGAGAAAATCTGGAAGCGCTCCGCAGGGGCATTGTCAATCTGG
>CAZPEW010000217.1:0-4708 GCA_964585695.1 uncultured Lachnospiraceae bacterium | reverse complement strand
TTAAATCAAAAACAAATACGGTTTAAGTCGAATTCTTTTTCGCGTATAGTCAAATGAAATTTCGAGTTATACCAAATGATTTGCGGTTACGAAGATACCAAAAAATCCGCACTTCTGCAAGTATCGTCAGAGGAAAAATACTACATTTTGCACGATGTAAGCATGGAACCATGCCCATGCATACTTCCACCGCATGCTTACACACATAACGCACTCGTTTACTGTATATTACATCAGTGGTGGAAGTATGGAAGTATAAAAACAAAAAAAGTGCCCCTTTTCGTTTTTATGCGAAAGAGGGCACCCAACTAAATACTCAAAATCATTTATGTGCAAAAGTCGAATTATTTAACTTCTATCTGTTTCTTGAAATTGGCTTTCACCTCTGCCGGTTTCTTAGGCAGATTGATTGTCAGAACTCCGTCATTGACTTGAGCCGCAATCTTCTCCTTATCAACATCATCAGGCAAAATCAATGTCTGCTGGAACTTTGAATAACTGAATTCGCGACGCAAGTAGCGACCGGCCTTTTTCTTGTTATCGGCAGGTTCATTATTCTCGGTCTTTTTCTCCATGGTGATAACCAGACCGTCTTCATCGTCGATTGAGATATTGAAGTCTTTTCTAGTCATGCCCGGAGCGGCAACTTCAACCTTATACTCAGTTTCGTTTTCAATCACATTGATAGCAGGAGCTGTTGCATTGGCTCTTTCCATCCAATAATTGTCAAAGAAATCATTGAAAATACTTGGCAACCAACTTTGATTTTTTCTAATTACTGGCATCATAATTTTAATCTCCTATTTTTAAGTTATACATTCTGTTTTTCTGAATCTTTCCATCCTTTCGGATTTCCGAATTCACAGAGGTAAGTGCAAAGAAAATGCCGATGCCGTTTCCTGTCAGAAGGCTTTTACTTTCTTTAAACCTTTGCAAACCGTTTTTACCTTTATGCGGTAAAATAAGATAAATGGAGATAGTGATTTTTAATCTTATAGGCGAGAAATAAGACACATTGTCATTTTACGAGCCAGATTGTCTTATATTATAAAAAAGAAGGCGCATCCGTCGAATTCCGGATACGCCTTCTTATGATTATTGTTTCATCAGGAATGATTTGAATTCCTTGAAATCCTTTCCAATTTCTATGCTTTGCTTGGTACCTTTCATGAACTCCTGGAGTTTGGCAGGTATCCGGATGGTCTCACCGACGATGGGTTCCACAGTATCCCTGAACTTAGCGGGATGAGCAGTTTCAAGGAACAATCCGGTTTCACCGGCTTGTAGTCCTTCGCTCAACGCCCTGTAACCGCAGGCGCCATGAGGATCAAGCAAATAACCCGTCGAACGATACGTGTCCTTGATGGTCTCAGCTATCTGGGCATCCGTATAGGTGGCTCCGTTTATCTGGTTACAAATATCTTCATGACTTCCTTGGTACAAATCAAGCACACGGGCAAAATTACTCGGATCACCCACATCCATGGCATTGGCAATGGTAGCGACTGAAGGCTTCGGGCTATAGATTCCGGTCTTGAGATACTGATAGAAAATGTCATTCCGGTTGTTGGCCGCTATGAAACGTTTTACGGGAAGTCCCATGCGTTTACCGAACAATCCGGCCGTGATGTTTCCAAAATTTCCGCTTGGTACACATACCACCAACTCATCGGCCTTTCCCAACTTCTTCATCTGTGCATAACCATAGAAATAATAGAATGCCTGAGGCAGAAAACGGGCAACGTTAATGGAATTGGCACTCGTCAACTTCATGTGACGGTTCAATTCTTCATCCATAAAAGCACTCTTGACAAGAGCTTGGCAATCATCAAAAACGCCGTCGACTTCCAGTGCCGTGATGTTCTGCCCCAAGGTAGTGAACTGTTTTTCCTGTATCTCGCTCACCTTTCCTTTCGGATAGAGAACATAGACATGAATACCCTCCACGCCCAGGAATCCGTTGGCAACGGCGCTTCCGGTATCACCGGACGTAGCTACCAGCACATTCACTTCCTGTCGGCCTTCTTCCTTGATGAAGTATCCCAGCAAACGTGCCATGAAACGCGCCCCTACATCCTTAAACGCCAAAGTAGGGCCATGGAAAAGTTCCAGAGAATAGATGTTCTCTTTCACCTCGACAGCGGGTACGTCAAAATTCAGCGTATCGCACACAATTTTGTTCAGGACATTTTCAGGAATATCTTCTCCGAAAAAAGCCGAAGCCACCTTGCAAGCTATTTCTTGAAAAGAAAGCCGGTCGATATTCTCGTAAAAACTGTGGGGCAACTCTTGAATAGAAAAGGGCATGTACAGTCCTTTGTCGGCAGCCAGTCCTTTCACGACAGCCTCATGCAAGCCTACAACAGGCGCTTTCTTGTTTGTACTATAGTATTTCATAGAGTCAAGACTATTTCAAATTTTCATAAATTCGTTAATAAACTCATTGCCTTTCAGCAATCCATAGGAACCTTCCACACAAGATATCTCATCGAAGTTTTTAACCTCGTCGGGCACTATCCCCGGATAATAGATAAAGAACGGAACGGGTTCCGCCGTATGGGTCCTGTGTTCGCAGGGAGTGGGATGATCAGGAAGAACAGCCAAGGCTACCGGTTCTTTCCAGTCCTTCACAGCCTCATACACGGGGCCTACAATGCGACTGTCCAGATATTCAATGGTTTTTATCTTCAACGGGATATCTCCCTCATGTCCCGCCTCATCACTGGCTTCAAGATGCAGGAACACAAAATCGTCTTTCTTCAAAGCCTCGATAGCGGCCTGTGCCTTGCCTTCGTAATTCGTGTTGTAAAGTCCGGTAGCTCCTTCCACGTCGATGTTTCGCAATCCGGCATAAACCCCGATGCCTTTAATCAAATCGACAGCAGAGATAACGGAACCTTGCTTCACCTGAGGAAAAATATCAGATAACGTTTCCATCTGAGGCCGATAACCCGGAGACCACGGCCAGATACTGTTAGCGGGATCCTTCCCTTCCGAAACACGTTTTTTGTTGAGTGGATGCTCCGCCAGGATTTTCTGCGATTCCAAAATAAGGCGGTTGATCAAATCGGCTGTTTCCTGAGCTTCGGGATGTCCCTCCATCGGCTTCACAAGTAACGGTCGGAACAATTCACCGGGAACATCATGTGGAGGTGTACAATCCACAAACTTACATCCGCCCTTTATCACCAGCAAATGACGGTACTGCACGCCTGTATAGAAATGTACCTTGTCACTGCCCAGCTTTTCCTGCAAATATTTCACCAATACATCGGCATCTTCCGTCGTGATATGACCGGCAGAATGATTTTTTATCTTTTCATTTTCCACACAAATGATATTGCAGCGCATCGCCATATCCCCCGGTTGGAGATTCACACCGATACTGGCAGCCTCAAGAACACCTCTTCCCTCATAAACTTTAGGAAGGTCATAACCAAGAACAGACATATTGGCTACTTCGCTTCCGGGATGAAAACCCGGAGCCACGGTAATGAGGCGTCCGCAACGCCCTTTGGCTGCAAGCATATCCATATAGGGGGTATGTGCCGCCTGTAGCAATGTTTTGTTTTGAAGGGATTTGACAGGCCAATCGGCCATGCCGTCTCCCAATATAATGATATGTTTCATGTTCTTAAATGTTTGCAATACTCATGATATCTGCAAAGACTCCCGCTGCCGTCACGCTGGCACCCGCGCCATAACCCTGTATGAGCATGGGATATTCCTTGTAACGCTCGGTAGTGAGCAGAATAATGTTATTGCTGCCCTCAAGCATGTAGAAAGGATGACGGCTGTCCACTTCTGCCAAAGCCACGCTGGCTTTTCCGTCTTCCAGTTTGGCAACGAAGCGCCAGCGTTTTCCTTCCGCCTCCAACTGGCAACGACGTTTTTCGAAATCGGCATCCATCGCAGGAATTTTCTTCCAGAAATCCTCCAATGGGCCCTGGAAATATTCTTCTGGAATGAAAAGATGTTTTTCCACATCTTCCTGATCGATTCTATATCCGGCTTCACGGGCAAGAATCACCAGTTTGCGGATCACATCCTTTCCACTCAAGTCAATACGAGGATCAGGTTCTGAATAACCTTCTTCCTGCGCCTGATGGATGGTTTCACTGAAAGGCACATTCTTACTGATTCTGTTGAATATAAAATTCAAGGTTCCACTCAGAATAGCTTCAATACAAAGAATCTTGTCACCGCTGTTAATCAAGTCATTGATTGTGTTGATGACGGGCAGACCTGCACCTACATTGGTTTCAAACAGGAACTTCACACCGCGTTTCCGGGCTGTAGTCTTCAACTGATAATAATTGTCATAAGCAGAAGAGGCTGCAATCTTATTGGCTGCCACCACAGATATATTATGCTGCAGGAAGTCCTTGTAGAGCCCTGCCACTTCAGCACTTGCGGTGCAATCCACAAAGACGGAATTAAAGATGTTCATACCCACCACTCCGTCATGCAGGACTTTCAGATTACTGTCCTGACTGTTTTTCAAATCCTCCTTATAGGTAGTCAAATTGATTCCTTCCCGATTAAAGATTGCCTTATGACTGCTGGCAACCCCCACTACGTGGAGTTTCAATCCACGCTCCTTCATCAGTTTCTGTTGCTGGCTGCGAATCTGTTCCAACAGACTTCCGCCCACTGTACCGACTCCGCAGATAAACAAATTAAGCACCTGATATTCCGAAAGGAAGAA
>CAZPEW010000216.1:0-4716 GCA_964585695.1 uncultured Lachnospiraceae bacterium | reverse complement strand
GTACCAAGGATTGCAGCGGAATCAGCAGGCAGCGGAAATGCCGCACAGAATCCGGATACTGCTGCGGCAGGCGATGCGGCAGTACAGGCGCAGGCAGCCAGAACAGCGGAGGAAATCAACCGGGAAATCAGTACCATGACAGACCGGCTGATAGAACAGTTCAGGCAGGAAGCAGCAGATAACGGATTTGCCGGCACACTGGATGTACAGCATGAGACAGTCACGGATGATGCACACTGGTATACGCTGAAGCTGAGTATTTTTGAAGCAAAGGCTGACGGAGCGGAGTATGATAAATATTATACCATTGACAAGACAAGCGGAAAGCAGGTAACGCTCAGCAGTCTTTTTAAAGAGAACAGCAGTTATATCAGCGTACTCTCAGAGAACATCAAGGAGCAGATGCGCGCAATAAGCAGGAAAGATCCGAACCAGCTGTATTTCCTGGACAGTGATATGCCGGAGACCGATTTCACAGAAATCAGGCCGGATCAGAATTTCTATTTCAATAAGGACAATCAGCTTGTTTTATGCTTTGATGAAGGAGAGCTTGCACCGATGTACATGGGCACACAGGAGTTTACGATTCCTGCAGAGCTTACGGAAAAGCTGATGAAATAAAAAACGCAGCGCCCTGCAAGGCGCTGTGTTTACTTTCTTATAAAATGATACTGCCATGCATTGTACTCGCCCGGGAGATACGGAACCGGAATACCGGCATCCATCAGAGCGCTGCCGCTGTAAAGCATTGTTTCATCCTCCTCACGGTAATACAGGGCATCAGGATCGAGACCCCTTGCATGCACATAATAGAGCGGGGCATTGCAGTGCGAATTCAGTGTCACGATGCTGAGCAGTGCTTCTGACCGGTCTTCTGCCGTAAATTCCCATGCAGCAGCCTCATGATCCGCAGTCGGATCCGTGAGCCGGTAATAAAGACCGTTATGCAGGAGATTCCAGTATTTTTTATAAATCCGGATTTCCTCCTTTACTTCTTCCTTTTCCGCATCCGAGATGAGATTCAGATCCAGTTCATAGCCGAAGCTGCCGGACATTGCAACTACAGCACGCGTATGAATCGGGACGGTTCTGCCGGTCTGCTGATTGGGGACAGCCGAAACGTGGGAGCCGACGGTGCAGACCGGATATCCGTAAGAGGAGCCATGCTGGATGGTGATTCTCTCGATTGCATCGGTATTGTCGCTGAGCCAGATCTGCGGTGTGTAATACATCATTCCCGCATCATAGCGTCCGCCGCCTCCGCTGCAGCCCTCGATCAGGATTCCCGGATAGCGGGTCAGAAGCCGCTCCAGGAAATCATAAACCCCGAGGACATATTCGTGCATGATTCTGCCGTAGTTCTGGAGATCCGGCTGATTCCTGTACTTCTGTGAGTAAACATCGCAGATGCTCCGGTTCATGTCCATTTTGATATACTCGATATGTGCATGATCAATGACATCGGAAATCTGGTCAAATACAGCATCCACAACCTCCCTGCGGGAGAAATCGAGTACCAGCTGGCTTCTGCCGCGGACCGGCTTCCTGCCGGGGATGGCAAAGGCCCAGTCCGGATGGGCACGGTACAGATCACTGTCCTCATTCACCATCTCAGGCTCGATCCAGAGGCCAAATTTCATGCCCATTGCGTTGATTTCATCCGCAACCTGTCCCATGGTCCGGCCGAGCTTCTTTTCGTTTACATACCAGTCGCCGAGACCGGCCTTGTCACTGTTCCGCGCGCCGAACCAGCCGTCGTCGAGAACCATCATTTCCACGCCGAGCTCCGAGGCTTTGCGGGCAATGGATACGATCTTGTCCCCTGTAAAATCAAAAAGAGTCGCTTCCCAGTTGTTGATCAGTACAGGTCTCCGTTTTTCTCTCCACGGCCCCCGCACAACATGATAGCGGATCATTGCGTGGTACAGCCGGGAGAGTGCATTCAGACCGTTTCCGGTATAGGAAAGCGCTGCTTCCGGTGTATGGAAGCACTCGCCCGGGGCAAGTGTCCATGAGAACATGTCATCCTGGAGACCGCTCATCATCCGCGTCAGTCCAAAGGGGTCCTTTTCTGCAGATGCTGCAAAGTTGCCGCTGTAGAGCAGCATCATTCCGTAGCATGCACCGGCATCCTCGGTGGTTCCATGACCGGCAATGATGGAAAACGGATTCTGATGGTGGCTGGAGGTGCCGCGGCGGCTGCCGAGAGTGATCAGTTCATGAGAAATGCGGTCCCGCTCAAGGTTCCGCTCCATGCCATGTCTCCCGTGGAAATGCAGCAGATCATAGTCCCCGGACAGAAGATCGAGAGAAGCACTCGCAGCTTTGCGGATCGCGAATTTTTCTGTTCCGGTATTCCGGATTTCCGCGCATCTCGTGATGATATCGGACTGCTCGAGGACACCGTAGCGGAGGATCACCTCGACGCCTGCGGAAAGATCGGCGAGCGTCACCTCAAGGGTATCGGCTGGCTCCTTATCACTGTATACGGCAGGCAGACCGGGAATCGCATATTTACCGGCAATGATCCGGTGGGAGACATAGCGGAGATCGCAGCCGTAGGTTCCGTCGCTTTTCTGTATGCTGAAGGCATAGCTGCGGTAATCGCCGTTTCCGTAAACCGGGTACTCCTGCGGCAGCGTGTCAAGCGAGAAGGTGCGGTCATCCCCGGCTTCATACGGGTTTCCGGAAAAACCGCGGTCATAAAGCTGGAGGAGATAGCGCATATCGCTTCTGATTCTGCTCCCGTAATAAAGATGAAGCAGGAAACCGTATCTGCCGACTGCCATCTGGTAGCTGGTGTGTGCGGTGCTGAGCGTGATGGTTTTATCTGTGTCGTTAAATATAATGGACATAAAAAGGCTCCTTTAAGGATAGATTAAAAGGCTGCTGTCTTGCGGTCATGAGCAGCCTTCTGATTTTGACGGCTTGCCTGATTATTTTACAACTTTCCGCCGGAAGTTGCGATACCTTCTATGAATTGTTTTTGGAAGACAAGGTAGAGCAGGATCATCGGGACACAGGCGATGAGAGATGCGGCCATAAGCTGCGGGTAATTGGAGCTGTACTGGCCCTGCATGGTTGCAAGTGCCGCAGAGAGGGACATTTTATCATTCGAGGTATTTACAACAAGAGGCCACATGAGGTCTTTGTAGGCAAATACGGCGGTAAAGATGCCGAGTGCGACGAGAGAGGAGCGGGTAAGCGGGGACATGATGTAGAGGAAGGTCTGGAAGATATTGCAGCCGTCCAGGCGCGCTGCCTCCTCAAGATCCCGGGGGAGTCCGAGATAGCCCTGCTTTAAAAGGAAGGTTCCGAATGCGGTAACCAGTCCCGGGAAGACCAGTGCAAAAATCGTATTGTTCATGTGGAGCGCACTGATCATCATGTACTGCGGGATGATAAAGATCTGTCCAGGGATCATCATCTGGAAAAGCACGAGAGAGAACATGAGATTCTTTCCCCTGAATTCCAGTCTTGCGAATGCATATCCGGCCATGGTTGCGGTGAGGCAGGCACAGATGACACGCCAGAAAATCAGGAGCAGTGTGTTTTTATAAAGCATGAAAAAATTCATGTTTTTCCATACTTCTTTGAAAGCAGAAATCTGCCAGACAGCCGGGAAGATGACGAACGGGCTGATCGAGGTGGCTTCGCCCTGTGTTTTGAAAGCGGTGAGGAGCATCCAGAGGAACGGTACGATCATGATGACAGAAAAGAAGATCAGAACCAGATGGAGGAGAACCTTTTCCATTTTATGTTTCATTTTCATAGTTTTATCCCTCTTAATTGTAAAATACTGTGATGATCATGATCACGACAAGGAGAAGCATGACGATGGTGGAGCCGTAGCCGCGGTTTGAATATTTAAAGGAATTCTGGTAGAAAAGATATACGATGGATTCGGTGTTCTTTACTGCAGGATTGTTGTTGTCCATTACCATATAGATCAGGTCGAATACCTGCAGCGCGCCGATGATTCTGGTGATAACCACAAAATAAATGGTCGGTGAAAGCAGCGGAAGCGTGATCTTGAAAAAGGTATCAAAGCCGGAAGCACCGTCAATCTGGGCAGCCTCATAGTAATCATGCGGAACCTCCTGGAGACCTGCGAGGAAGAGCACGGTGTTGTAGCCGATGATGGACCATACGCCGATGACTGCGATGCTGATCCAGGCAATGGAAGGATCGGAGATCCACTGGATGTCCGTATGCAGCACATGATTCAGGAGTCCGAACTGCGAGTTGTACAGCCATCTCCATACCATGGCGATTGCAGCAGGCGCGGCAATCATCGGCAGGAAGAAGATGGTACGGTAAACGGATCTGCCTTTGATGTGCTGGTTCAGGAGAACCGCAAGCACAAGCGAGATCGCAATGGAAAAAGGAACCTCGATGACTGCATATTTAAAGGTATTCAGCAATGCATGCCAGACCTCTGCATCCTGGACAAGCTTTATATAGTTTTCCAATCCGACAAACTTGTTTCCTTTTCCGAAATCACCGGTTGCAAAAAATGTCTGATAGAAGGTCTGAAACATGGGAATAATATTGAGGACGATAAGACCAAGCATGGTAGGGAAGATAAAGATCCAGCCCCAGAAAGTCTGGTTTCGTTCCCAGGTTGTCATTTTACGGGTAGATGCGGCCGTATGCGTATTCATAGCCCCTCCTTTTAAAAATACGGATATGCAGGTAATTCACATCAACATGCTG
>CAZPEW010000215.1:2757-4758 GCA_964585695.1 uncultured Lachnospiraceae bacterium | reverse complement strand
TCTTGTATCTGCCAGAAAGATGCCATAAAGAATAATTGACAGACCATAAATAAAAGTGTTATTATTCTCATAAAGAGTAAAGTACTTTTATAAAAGTCGGGGAACAGAAAATGGGTGAACTTCAGGAAACCGTGACGGAGCGCAGGAGACAGACACGGAACAATATTTTTATGGAAATATACCGTGCAGAGTCGGCGCCATCCAAACAGGAGATAGCAGCAAAGCTGGGGCTTAGCATGCCGACAGTACATCAGAATCTGTCGGAGCTTCTGGCTGCGGGGATGATCCGCGGCGGGGAGACACTGCGGTCTACAGGCGGGCGGCGGGCGCTGACATACATTGCGGCGCCGGATTTCCGGTTTGCCGTCGGAATCTCGATTGCAGCAGACTCACTGCGGATTGCGGCACTGGACTTCTGCCGGCAGGAGATTGCGTTTCATAAGGTAGTGCGGCCGATGCTGCGTGAGGGGACAGCGGACAGGACTGCGCAGTTCATTGCAGAGGAGCTGGAAAATTTCCTCGATGCAAACAAGCTGAACAGAGCCCGTCTCCTCGGCGTCGGAATTGCACTTCCGGCAGTCATCAATACGGAAACGGATGAAATCAAGCTGGCACCTACACTGCATCTTAAGGGAATCAGCGGGCGGATCCTGCGGGACAGCATTCCGTATCCCAATAATCTGGAAAATGATGCGAATGCTGCCGGCTATTCCGAGTGGCTGAGCCTGGAAAGCGGCGGAGATGCTGCTTATATTTCTCTCGAGGAGGGAGTCGGCGGCGCGGTGCTTCTGGACGGCAAGCCTTTCCGGGGTATGAACGGACGCAGCGGAGAGTTCGGCCATATGTGCGTCGAGCCGGGCGGAAACCGGTGCAACTGCGGTAAGCTGGGCTGCCTTGAAGCATACTGTTCTGCAAAACGGATCAGCAGTGATCTGGATATTACCATAGAAACCTTTTTCCAGGAAATAAAAAGAGGAAATGCAAGCTATACAGCTCTCTGGATTGATTTTCTGCGGCATCTCGCCATCGGGATCAACAATATCCGCATGGGCCTTGACTGCGATGTTATCCTGGGCGGGTTTCTGGCAGAGTTTCTTGAGCCGTATCTCCCGGAACTGAAACGGATGGCGGCAGAGCTGAATCCTTTTGAAGACAATGCGGATTATATACGGATGTGCAGACATCCGCACCATGCGGTTGTGCTTGGCGCAGCCTTGTATTATCTGGAACAGTATATAAAAACACTTTGATGCGGATCAGACCGCAAAAACAGACAGCCAGTACATAACACAGAAAATGTGCTATGTATTGGCTGTTTTTTGTGTGCTTAAGAAAAGAACATTTTCATAATTTAGAAAATATAGACAACTTAATACATAATGTGTATTGACTTTATAGAAAATTTGTACTAGGATAGAATCACTTTAGTAAAGAACATTAATAAAAGAATTGATTGAAACTACAAGGAGGATTTAAAAAATGAAAAAAGTTTTATCAATGGTTCTTGCAGGCGCGATGGTTCTTTCACTTGCGGCCTGCGGCAGCTCTTCTTCAGGAAGTGCTACAACAGCAGCTGAAACAACAAAGGCAGCAGCAGAGACTACAGCAGTCGGCACAACAGCAGCAGGAGCTGCAACGACAGCAGCAGGTGCAGAAACCACAGCTGCAGCAGCAACGGCAACAGAAGGCGGCAAGAAGGTCGGAATTTCCATGCCGACAAAGTCTCTTGAGAGATGGAACCGTGATGGTTCTTATCTGGAAGAGCAGTTCAAGGGCAAGGGCTGTGAAGTAGAGCTTACATACTCCGACAACAAGATTGATCAGCAGGTTAAGGATATTGAGAACCTGATCGCTGACAAGGTAAATCTGCTGGTTGTTGCAGCAATTGATGGTGAGTCCCTTTCCAATGTACTTGACAGTGCAAAGGAAGCAGGAATTCCGGTTATCAGCTATGACCGTCTGATTATGAACACAGATGCAATCAGCTACTACGTATCATTC
>CAZPEW010000215.1:2070-2747 GCA_964585695.1 uncultured Lachnospiraceae bacterium | reverse complement strand
CTGCAGGGAGAGTTTGTAGAAGACAAGCTGGATCTCAAGAATGCCGGCGACAAGAAGTACAACATTGAGTTCACAGCAGGCGATCCTGCAGATAACAATGCAACATTCTTCTTTAACGGTGCCATGGATGTCCTGAAGCCTTATCTTGACAAGGGCACACTGGTAATCCAGTCTCAGCAGAATACATTCCAGCAGGTTGCCACAGCATCCTGGGATACAAAGAACGCTATGAACCGTATGCAGAATATCCTTGGTTCTTATTATCCTAACGGAACAAAGCTTGATGTAGCGCTTTGCTCAAACGACTCAACAGCACTGGGTGTTACACAGGCCATTGAATCTGACTACTGGGATAAGGACAACATGCCTATTATCACAGGTCAGGATGGTGATGAAGCAAACCTTGCAAATATCGTAGACGGCAAGCAGTCAATGACAGTTTATAAGGCAGTTGCAAACGAAGCTGTTGCCACACTTGATCTTGGTATGGAAATGCTCTCAGGAAAGACACCGGATGCAGATCTGATCAAGTCCGCAGGCTGGAAGTTCGACTGCACATATGATACAGAGTCTTATGATAATGGCAAGGCAAAGATTCCTTCTTATCTGCTTGTTCCTACAGTTGTAACAAAGGACAACCTCCAGAAGGAACTGGTTGATACCGGATATTACACAAT
>CAZPEW010000215.1:0-2060 GCA_964585695.1 uncultured Lachnospiraceae bacterium | reverse complement strand
ATGGAAGGAAATTATCCTAAGGCTGCAAAATAAGTCAAAAAGCACCGGCTGACAGAGAAATCAAAGGGTGCGCAACTGATGTTGGATTTGCGGACGGGCCCTGAAAGACCCGTCCGTTTTTTACAGAATACTGCACGGGGAGGTCATAACGTGAGCGACAATATACTCGTGATGAAGAATATCGTCAAGCAATATCCAGGCGTTAAAGCGCTGAAGGATGTCAACCTTGAAGTTGAACGCGGAGAGATTCATGCGCTTGTCGGAGAGAATGGCGCCGGGAAATCAACACTGATGAAGGTGCTTTCCGGTACAATTCCGTACGGCGAATACAGCGGCAGTATCCTCTACAACGGAGAGGAATGCAGATTTAAAAATATCAGAGACAGTGAGAAGAAGGGGATTGTTATCATTCACCAAGAGCTGGCGCTGATTCCGGAGCTTTCCATCGCCGAGAACATGTTTCTCGGAAATGAGCGCAAAGGGAAGTTCGGACTGGACTGGGATGAAACCTATAACCAGGCAACAAAGCATCTGAGAGAGGTCGGCCTTAAGGATAAGGCAACAACACTGATCAAGGATATCGGTACCGGCAAACAGCAGCTGGTGGAAATTGCAAAAGCACTCAGCAAAAATGTAAAGCTGCTGATCCTGGATGAGCCTACTTCCTCTCTGAATGAAGAGGATTCCCGGATGCTGCTGGATATGCTGCTGAATTTCAAAAAACAGGGCATGACCTCCATTATCATTTCTCATAAGCTGGCTGAGATCGCATATGTTGCAGATAAGATCACTATTCTGCGTGATGGTGCAACCATTGAGACTATAGAAAACAAAGATCATAACATTGATGAGGACCGTATTATCAAAGGAATGGTCGGCAGAGATCTGACCGAGAGATTCCCGGCGCGTGACCGGAAGATCGGTACGGATGTTACAATGGAGGTAAAGAACTGGAGCGTTTATCATCCGGTTTATACAGATAAGAAGGTTGTGGATGATATTTCCTTCAAGGTTCATAAGGGAGAGATCATTGGCTTCTCCGGACTGCAGGGTGCAGGACGTACGGAGCTTGCAATGTCTCTGTTCGGAAAGAGCTACGGCAGCAATATCAGCGGACAGGAATTCCTGGACGGTAAGGAAGTCAGTCTGCATACAGAGCGTGAGGCGATTGAACACGGACTTGCCTATGTTACCGAGGACCGTAAGACCAACGGACTGATTCTGTCGGATTCCATTGCCTGGAACAATACAATGGCCAGACTGGAAAAGGTCTGCGATAAGCATGGTATCATCGATGTTGCCAAGGAAAACCGTGTTGCGGAGGAATACCGCAAGGCGATGGAGACAAAGACGCCGTCCGTTCAGCAGAATGTCGGCAATCTTTCCGGAGGCAACCAGCAGAAGGTGCTTCTGTCCAAGTGGATGTTTGCGGATCCGGAGGTCCTGATTCTGGATGAGCCGACAAGAGGTATTGATGTAGGTGCCAAGTACGAAATCTACTGCATAATGAATAAGATGGTGGAAGAGGGAAAATCAGTCATTATGATTTCCTCCGAACTCCCGGAGCTCCTTGGTATGTGCGACAGGATCTATGTCATGAGTGAGGGGCGGCTTACCGGACAGTTTACCGCAGAGGAAGCAACACAGGAGAAGATCATGAGCTCCATGCTTAAGAACAGCGGTAAATCAGAACTGAAAAAGGCGAATGCATAGGTGGAAATTATGAAGACGAGTCAGTTTGTAAGAAAATATACAATGACCATAGCATTGGTTGTCGTATTTCTGTTTTTCACGTTATTGACAAAAGGTAAATTGATTTATGCACAGAATATTTCCAATCTGCTTCTGCAGAATGCCTATGTTCTGGTTATGGCCTGCGGCATGCTGCTCTGTATTCTGACCGGCGGCAACGTTGACCTTTCTGTCGGCTCCACGCTTTGCCTGGTCGGTGCAGTTGCAGCACAGATCATGGACAAGAGCGGAATGAGCGCCATTCCTACCATTATCATTGCAATGCTGATTTCTATTGTGATCGGTGTATGGCAGGGCTTCTGGATCGG
>CAZPEW010000214.1:0-4795 GCA_964585695.1 uncultured Lachnospiraceae bacterium | reverse complement strand
ACGTAAGATTCGATGCCATGTAACCTATGGCGAGGTCGTTCTATGATACTCTTGACGGCATTGATAAACTTCTTTTGTTCACCTGCAAAGATGCTCCACCAAACCAGATCTGGAGTATCACCGCTTGTATCAGGAGAGAAACCATGGAAAGTTCTTTTCATGTAGTCAAGAGACAACATACGATACTCACTTTCTATGTCTTCTATGATTTTACGCCAATGCTCATGATAGTTGAGTTTTGTACTCAGTACATCAAAACCAAATTTGAAATGCCGCAATTCTCCACCTACTGTGTAATCGATAAGAATTTCACTCATTTCCGTAATTTATGAATCCTGCAAGAATTCCTTTTCGGAAACTAAAATTCTCATTATCACTTTGAAGAATACTTCCAAAGCGAGCATTCTTTACATAGTCTTTAAACTCTACCCAAATCGGATATTCAGCATTATCAAAGAATATAGCAGGAGCAACATCGCCATTATTGATAATATGCTTGTTGCCTTCTTCATCCAGTTTTAGCACCGACACATCACCATCCGACCATGAGTAAGTAGAGGTCAGATTATCTTCCCCTACATTCCTCATAGCTTTTTGCCAAATGGCATCGAACTTACTACATTCGATGCTCATAATGAAGTCTTGATGTGTAATTGTCAGAAGTTCCATGTTGTTTTAACTCCAGAAACTGGTATAACCTGATGCAAGTCGAGTTTTCATTTCGTCCAACTTTGCAAGTGATATAGACTTATACGCTTCGTCAGATTCTTCTTTTGCAAACGGACCATCGAATATTGCTTCAAGACCTTCCTTGATGGTTTTTTCAAGACTCTCAAGGAACTTTGCACTTACCTTTGTTTCATCACCTTCAATACGTTAGAGTATCTTCATATTAGTGATTTCATCCAATGCACGAGCAATGACATATTCTTCCATATCTTCCTCTCCATCAGGATGCTTTTTATATGGAATATTATTTACTACATAGAGCAAAAATTCATTTCTTGTTCGATAAGCAATCTTGAAAGGAGTTCCTTCCAATTTGGAATTTACTTTCTTTAAGTAATCTATTACAAGATCACAAGTAGCTTTATTATCATTATAAACATCTACACCTTCGACAGCGGTTCCTACAAGCTCATTATTAGACAATTTGCCTATCTGTTCATGACGATGCGTTAAACCTCCTTCAAGGTCAACATCATTCATTTCAATAGTCATGGCACGATCAAGGACCTTTCGTGAGAATGAGAATGTTGTTTCATCCATGTTGACTGTGCCAATTACAATCAAGTTCTGAGGAATACAAATTCCATCGTTAAGGAATCGATTTCTAACGTCATCATCACCAGTTAAGACACCTGTCAATATTCTATACCAGTCTTCTTCGCTCTTCTTAAGTATTGGGTCAGTTGTAACACTCCCTGATGAATCAGCCTTACGGCTTTCAACGACACTCAAATATTCTGCAAAATATTGCTCTACTGGTGCCAGATTCATTTCGTCTAAGCAAAGGAAATATGGAACATCAGGTTCTTCCCAGGCACGAGCTACAAACTTCAAGAAATCACCTGCAACATATACAGGCTCACCACTGACACGACTAACATAGCCAATCAGCTCAGAAGAGTCATGCCAGTTTGGCTTTACCTGAACCATCTCAAAATTTCTTGGCTTTTGAGAGTTGTATTCCTCGTCAGTGGCTTTCCAACAAGCCCTCGCTAACTCTCTTACAATACGGCTCTTACCAGTACCAGATATACCTGCAAGAAGCAAGAATGGCTTTGATTTAATTGCAGTTATATATGGACGATACTTCGGATTTATTTCAGTTGAAACAATCTTTGCAGCAGGTTTAACACCACTAAGAAGTTTGTTGATTTCTTCAACGTCTCTCTTTATGTTAGAATCATATACACCCATGGTTATAGAGATATTTGTGAATAAAACAAATCTGCTTCATCAAGTAACTTTGATTCCAATGACGAAACTTTGCTAATCAATCCTGCCTCTTCTAAGTAACTTCTTAGATATGAATAACAAGTATTAGGCAATGCTTCATCATCTTCATTTAGGAATTCGATAGCATCAATTTTTCTTTTATTGGCTCTAATATCAGCAATAGCATCATCTATTGTTTTTCCCTTCTCTAAACAAGATAATGTATAAAGAAATTCATTCCAATGGATGATTTTCAACTCTTTAAGTAATTTTAGAGCTATCCACATATTGTGAGATTTCCACTCTGGATCATTATACATATTTACTAAACCCTTGCGTTGAGCATTGCGCTTGATATTTTGCAATCTCGCAATAATCTCATCTTTATGAGGTGTTTCATCAGTAACATTCTCCAAAGCTCTGCAAGCTAAGACGAACTGAGTGCCTAACTCGGTAAAACACATATTAGCGGCAAAAGTGCCATCATAATCAACAAAATCAATCTTCTTTAATAGAGTAAAGAAAGTTCTTATTGCGCTTTTGGCTTTTGTCTTTCCGAATAATTTTTTTCGATCTGCTTCTTCTTGAATACCAATATAAGAAGTTGTAGCAGCTCCCATTTGTTCAAGCATTTCATATACTTGAACCATCTGAGAGCATCGAGTTGGGGATAAACTACTACCATCTACCCCTTTGTAGCTATCTACTGATAATCTTATTTTCATGGCAACATCTTCTTAATTTCTTCAGCAATCACTTTTGCCAACATTGGTGGCACAGCATTGCCGACTTGTTTGTATTGACTACCACGAGTACCAACAATCTCAAAGTTATCAGGGAATGACTGTATACGTGCAGACTCTCTGACAGTTGGTATTCTTGGCTCCGAATAGTGGAAATAATTTCGATGACCTGTATCTATTGTATTTGAAGGTTTGAATGTTCCCATTCTCTCAAAAGCCTTATTATACTTTCTGACCTGCCATATTTCAGCAGGTAGGTCTCTAATGTTTCCTCCATCAGGAACTTTACTGATTATTGAAATAGTTTGCTCTGAATGACTTGTATAATCTTGGTTTAGTGGCTTTCTGAGACCACATCGCATAGATTTTTGAAAATCATTTTGAGGTGAACTTCCATAATGATCTGAGGTAGAACCTTCAAGGTCACTAATACCATCTTTTGCAGTTAGTTTGAAATCATAAGGCTTTGGAAATTCAAATTTCTTGCCCTTAATTCCAACATAGAATACCCTGTATCTATTTTGGGGTATTCCGTAATCCGCTGCATTTAGGAGCTGATAATTGATAGTATATCCCAACCCATTAGGACCAAATCTTTCAATCAAGTCCTTAACAAATGCACCTTTATTTAGAGTCAACATGCCTTTGACATTTTCGATAACGAAAAAGTCAGGTGAAGCCAGTTTGACAGCTTTATAAAACTCCAAATACATTTTGTTGCGAGGATCATCTACTTCACGTCTTCCGACTGTGCTAAATCCTTGGCATGGAGGACCACCAATGATACCTGTTATATGTTCTGACTTTACCAACTCAGGTAGTTCTTTCTCATTGAAATCTTCTACAGTTTCAACTTTGGCTACCTTATCTTTTCTATTGTGATTATAGGTCACAATGGCATCTTTCCACATGTCAACTGCAGAAACTACTTCAAAGCCAGCCTGTTCAAAACCCAGACTAAGACCACCTATGCCACAAAACAAATCAATTATTTTCATCGCGTAATATTTTCATTATTGCATCAGCAATTGCCTTCGCCAACAACGGAGGAACCGCATTACCTACTTGTCTATATTTACTACCTCTTGGTCCTTGAAACTCAAAACTATCTGGGAATGATTGTAATCTTGCCGACTCTCTGATAGTTGGGATTCTATGGAACAATGGGTGAAAATAATTGCTATGCGCATTTCCTGTATCTATTGTGCAAGACTGTGTCTTGGGGTCAAGCCTCTTATATGCAGAAGAATGACGATTCTGACGATTGGTAGGCCACAATTCTGCAGGCACATTTTGCCAGTTGCCACCTTGTGGTACATGCTTTATGCGATCTTGAACTTTCTGAGCAGGATAAACAATATCTTGGTCAAGAATAGAATTATCCTTAGTTCTTAGGAATTTTCGCAGTGGTGTATCTGCAGGTGTAGATATTTGCTTAACTCCGTCAGGACTTTGTTCAAAGCAATACAATTCCCCAATAGCATCTTCTACAGTTGTCTTTTCTTGCTTTTCTATTTTACTGAAGTCGAATTTTATATCTTTGTAGTCTTTACGGACACCTACAATGATTGCTCTCTTTCTATTTTGAGGGACACCGTATTCAGAAGCATCGAGTACCTGATAAGTTATGTTGTACTCTTCAGCGCCTAATATCTCCTTGATACGCTCAATAGCGTAACCATTATCTCTTGTAAGAAGTCCTCTTACATTTTCGATCATGATTACCTTAGGATGTATCTTTTGAACAAATCGAATGTATTCAAAGAACAACTTGTTTCGTGGATCCTCCATTTCTTTCTGCCAACGATTAGCAGACGAAAAACCTTGGCATGGAGGTCCACCAACAATAACATCAACATCTCCATACTCTTCTTCGATTTGACTATCTGGGAAGGTCGTAATGTCTATGTTGTGAACTTTTGCTTTCTTGAAATTGTGTTGGAAGGTGATGGTTGCATATTCATTGAAATCAATGCCACCTGCAATATCAAAGCCGGCAAGAGCATAGCGCTCGCTTATACCTCCGCAATCACAACCGAGGTCTAACACCTTGTATTTTTTCTTTGCCATTGTATGCTACATTTATTCCACGAGCCGTTTGAAGCTCCTTC